>JBKCGZ010000025.1:0-2724 GCA_046303115.1 Bacteroidota bacterium
ATAATAGCCCAACTGGCTTCATTTGATTTAATGTTACTTGAAGCGATTTTGTAAATTCAGTTTCTTTATACAATCCATCTTCAATAGCTTTTTTCAATTCAATGGATGCAAATTTTTTCGGATATAAACGAGCCAGATTGATATAACGAATTACTTCTTTTTCTTCATCCGTTAGTGATTGAATATCTCTCGCCGTATTAGCAGCTTCAAACTCTTGTGCCGTCCATTGTTGTGCTGAACAATTATTCACGAACAAGAAAACAAATGCAATAAAAAATAATCGTTTCATAAAGGTTGATTTATTGAGTAACGATAACCAACTTGAAATATTATAACAATAAGAAATTGAAAAATTTTATAAGTAAGTAGCGCATTTTGCTTTAAAGCGACGATGACCTTGGTTATTCATTCGCGGATCAATACGAAATGGAGTCGGCAATTTAAATATTAAACCAATCTCATGTGAGCTACCAGTTTCAGACGCATTGATTCCATTTATTGTAAAATCAGATGAATAATAAAAATTCATTGTAATCGCCTGCCCCATTCTATTTTCTCCAACTTTTTGTGCCAACGAAAGACCAACTACAACTGCGTCTTGTTTATAAGTTTGATTAAAATTCTTAAATCGATATCCTGCATAGCATTGTAGTTGTTTTATCATAAATCGATTTCCAACAGTTGTAGAGTAAAAAATATCGTTTTTCTGATATTTATTGTGAATACGATGAATAATAACATATGGTTGAGCAATGAACCATTGCGACTCGTCATACTTTGTCATATTTAAGTTTACTGCCGCTTGAAAACTTTGAGTAGTAGGCAACTCATAATCTTCATTATTTAAAAAACTATAGGACTGATTATATACAGATTGACTGTACCCCAACATGACATAATTTGAAAGTTGAGTAATATATTTACGTCCTTTACTATAATCACCTAAAAAGAATCTTACTAAACCACCAAATCGAGCATAAGATTTAAATGGTGTATATGATTGCTCGTTTAATTTCAAACCTGTCGGATATATAAATCCTAAAACTGGATCAATCTGATCAGAAAACTGGAAATTGTTTTCAATTCGCTTCTGCATAATTCCAAAACTACCTCCAACTGAAGCTTCTGCAAATGGACCAAATACTTTCCAATAGGATATTGCAGGTTCAATTTTTAATGTCCTTAAATTACCATCACCTTCAACGTTGTCTTGTAAATTTATCCCAACACCAAATCCACCATTTACAGATGGAATATATATATCTCCTGTAATACTTTTAGTTTGGAACTTGCTTTTTAAATTAGTCCATTGTGTTCTATAAATAGAGTTGAAATCAACGGTAACACCATCGCCAACTAATGCAGGATTAGCTCCTATTTTATCTAACCAATAGTGAGATAGCTTTGGATCTTGTGATTGTACATCAAAACCCATCATTAATAAGAATATGTAAACAATTAATTTTTTCATAATTATCTTATTAATGTTACATTACCTGTAATCCTACGTTGCTTCTGATCTGGTGCAGCCTGTCCTGGCCAATCATTACCATTTTCGAAAGTCGCATCAATTTTCCAAATATATACATCCGAAGGCAATGGATTACCATCTCGAGTTCCATCCCACCATTCACTTGGAGAACCATTCTTCAATGCAGTTGACTCCCAAATTAAAATTCCAAACATATCATATACCCAAACATGATATGATGTCAAACTTTTTCCTTGCGGGAAAAACACATTATACAAATCACCATAATTACCTTTTTCAGGAGCAAATGCATTAGGAACAAATAAACCATCAAAATAAGTTGGTTTGATAGGTTTAACAGTCGTATCAGTACATCCATTGGCTGCATAGGCTATCAACTCTACATTATAAACTCCATTAGCATTATATTGATGGTCTGGATTCTCTAATGTTGAATTTGAACCATCATCAAAATTCCAATGCCAGCTAACATCATATACAGATAAGTTGGTGAAATAAATCCAACCATAATTGGTAGGATTCAATGCAGGTGTATAACTAAAATCAGCGGTTGGACCTGGTATAACTGTTATTGTAGAAGATAAGGTAGTAGAATCTTTACAACCTCCTAAACCTTCGATTGCCAAAGTAACTATATAATTACCATCTTCAGTATAGGTATGAACTGGCAATTGATCAGTTGAAGTAAAACCATCACCAAATGTCCAAGAATATGAAATTGCATTTGTTGAATTATTAATAAACACAGGAGTGAAATCTTCACATCCTCTTGGATCTACAACGGCTATATCTGCAATCGGTTTCGGATATACGACAAATTGATCAGCAGATGTGTCTTTACAACCGAAATCTGAAATCGCAATTAACTGTGCGCCGATTGTTCCTACTTGCGTAAATGTCATTGCAGGACTAATCTGAGTGGATGTTTGTCCATCAGTAAACGACCAATTAGCACCCGACCCTAAAACAGACTGATTATTAAATTGAACTACGATTGGAGCGCCGCAAGATGAATCAGGACTAAACGTAAACAAGCTGGTTGGTTTAGGATGAACTATCACCTCGCCTCTTGCGGTATCAACACATCCATACTGTGTTTGAACAGTTAACAACGGATAAAATATCCCTGCATTCAAATATACATGCGTAGCATTAAATGCAGCAGAAGTATTACCATCTCCAAAGTCCCACAATACACCACTTACCCCTCCTGTCGATTGATTAATAAAGTT
>JBKCGZ010000026.1:0-71931 GCA_046303115.1 Bacteroidota bacterium
GTAGAAATGAATATCATTAAGAAAGCTGGATCTTGGTTCAGTTACGGCGATACGAAATTAGGTCAGGGACGTGATGCGGTTAAGCAATTACTTCATGACAATCCAGAGTTATGTGACGAAATCGAAAATAAAATTCGTGAAGCGCTAGCTGCGAACTAAAATATTTTTATTGGTTGAAAAGGGTAAAGCGAAGGTTTTACCCTTTTTTTATGCTCTTAATTGTCGATTTCAATTAGATTTGTGAATCAGAAAAATTATGTCGAAGAAATATACAAACTACTTATCTCAGCTTTTGATGTTAGCCATTTTTGCTCTATTGGTTTCTTGTGGAGGAACATCTAAAAAAGGTAATCAAAAAGCAAATATTGTTAAAGATACTACTGCTTTAGGAAAGCAAATTGCGGAAATAAGTTTGAAAATAGGAGAGGATCCGAAAAATGCAGATTTGTATAATCAGCGTGCTAAGTTGCATTTGCAGCGTAAAGACGTAGGAAATGCATTAATCGACATGAATCAGGCGCTTTCAATTGATACAACTAAAGCCGATTACTTCTTAACTCTTGCAGATGCACATTTTGCAGCCAGTAAAGTAGCAAAGTCAAAATCAGCCTTAGAAAAATGTTTATCCTTAGATCCTAAAAATAAAGATGCACATCAGAAACTTGCCGAACTTTATTTTTATGCGACGCAGTACAAAGAAGCATTAGCCCAAATTGATGAGGTTATTAAGATTGATATTAATAGTTCACCAGCTTATTTTTTCAGAGGGATGTGTTACCGTGATATGGGTGATACCGCAAAGGCAATTTCAAGTTTTCAAACGGCAACTGAGCAAAATCCAAAAGACTTTAATTCCTATTTGCAGATTGCCATGATGTATCATGCAAAACAAAATGAGCTTGCAATTCAATACTACGACGCAGCGTTAAGAGCAAATCCAAAAGTAGCTGATATTTATTACGACCGAGGATTGTATTATCAGGATATTGCTGGTGATTTCGACAAAGCCATTCAGGATTATACTAGTTGCCTTGAGATTAATCCTAAAGACTTGAGAGCGCATTTCGCATTAGGCTTTGTCCATTATGAATACCTGAAAATTTATGATGTTGCGATAAAGCATTATACAGATGCACTAAACATCGACCCCAATTATGCAGAGGCATCTTTTAATAGAGGGTTATGTTATGAGGCACTAGGAAATGTAGCAGCTGCATCCACTGATTATAACCAGGCTCTTTCCGTCCGTAAAGATTATAAAGCGGCAAAAGAAGGTTTACAACGAGTAAGTGGAGGAGTGAAGGTTACTCGATAGTAATTTCAATCTCATCACTAATTAGTATTTTGTCCCCAGCACGTAGTTTGGCTCTATAACGAGTTTCTATATTTCCGTTTAGTCGTATCTCCTCATTATCGACCATCATTTTTGCTTCGCTTCCGTGCTCTGCAATGCCCAATAATTTTAATAATTTGATAAGTTCAATGAATTCAGCTGTTAGCTGAAAGGTGTGCTTTTGCATGTTCATTTGATTGTTGATTCAAAAAAAAATCCTCCCGTAAAGGAGGATTTTTAACGAAGTCTGATTTTTTATTTTACCGAATTTAAGATGGCTTCGAAAGCCTGCGGATTATTCATCGCTAAGTCTGCTAAGACTTTACGGTTGATGTCTACATGACTCTTATGGATAGCACCCATAAATTGAGAGTAAGACATTCCATGCATGCGAGCTGCTGCATTGATACGCTGAATCCATAGAGCACGGAAACTGCGTTTTTTAGCTTTACGATCGCGGTAAGCGTATTGTAAACCTTTTTCGACGGTGTTTTTGGCAACCGTCCATACATTTTTACGTGAACCCCAATTACCTTTGGCAAGTTTTAAAACCTTTTTACGTTTTGCCTTTGAGGCCACATGATTGACTGAACGTGGCATAATGTTTTTGTTTTTTGGCGATAGCGCCCTTTCGGGACTTTAAGCTATTTACCGGGTTAGAAATTAATTTGTTTTTGTTTTTTTGTGATCAATTAAGCTACACACAACATACGCTTAACACGGAACTCATCAGACTCGTGAACAAGTCCAGATGCAGTTAAGTGACGCTTACGGTCTGTGTCTTTCTTCGTCAAGATGTGACGTTTGAAAGCATGCTTTCTTTTGATCTTTCCAGTGCCTGTAAGCTTGAAACGCTTTTTCGCACTAGAGTTGGATTTCATTTTAGGCATTTTGAATTTATTTTTATTGACTTCGTTTTTTCTAATTATTCAGCAGCATCGCTATTCTTTGCTGGCTTTACTACTTTTTTGTTTGGAAGTGGTGCAATGTGAATGAACATTCTGTTTCCTTCCAACTTTGGCATTAATTCCACCTTTCCGTACTCTTGAAGCTCTTGCGCAAATTTCAAAAGGATAATTTCCCCCTTCTCTTTGTATGCAATTGCTCTTCCTCTAAAGTGAACATAAGCCTTTACTTTTGCCCCTTCTTCTAAGAACTTAATGGCATGCTTTACTTTGAAGTTGAAGTCATGTTCATCGGTATTAGGGCCAAATCGAACTTCTTTCAAAACTTGTTTAGCAGCTTTTGCCTTCGTTTCTTTTTCTTTCTTCTTGCGCTCGTATAAGAACTTTTGATAATCTACAATCTTACAAACCGGAGGATCAGCTTGCGCTGCGATTTCTACTAAGTCTAACCCTTTATCTTCTGCAAGTTTTAGGGCTTCTTCAATAGAAACTACGGTAGGCTCGCCACCTTCTCCGACTAAACGAACTCGCGATGCACGAATTTTATCGTTGATGCGATGTTCTGCTTCCTTTTTTACCGGTCCGCGGTTCCACGGACGATTAAATGATGTTGCTATAGCTGTAAAATTTTAAATTAATCTACTCTTAATTATGCATTCAACATATCGTTGATTTCCTTGTTAATTCGATCAGATAAGTCCTGAACACTCATACTTCCCTGATCTCCTTTACCATGCTGACGAATTGAAACGGTTCCTTCTGCCTCTTCTTTCTCTCCGATGATCAGCATATAAGGGACTTTCTTAATTTCTGCATCACGGATTTTCTTACCTATCTTCTCATCACGGTCATCAACGAGCCCGCGAATATCGGAATTTCTTAGCAATTGTAAAACTTTTTTTGCATATCCGTTGAATTTCTCTGAGATTGGAAGGATAGAAACCTGCTGTGGAGCTAACCAAAGCGGGAAATTACCTGCAAAATGCTCAATCAAGAACCCAATAAAGCGCTCATGTGTTCCCAATGGAGCACGATGAATACAAATCGGCGTCTCCATTTCATTGTTGGCATTTCGGAATGTTAACCCAAAACGAGCTGGCACCGCGAAGTCAACCTGATTAGTGGCCAAGGTAAACTCTCTTCCGATAGCACTCCAAACCTGAACGTCAATCTTAGGTCCGTAGAAAGCACCCTCATCAGGAACTTCAATATACGGAATCTTTGAATCAATCAAAACCTGACGAACCATGTCCTCCGTTTGTTTCCATAACTCCGGATTGTCAACGTATTTTTTTCCTAATTTTTCAGGAGCATGAGTCGAGAAACGCATCACGTATTTTTCAATTCCGAATACTCTGAAATATTTCAAATACATTTCGTTAACTGCATTGAACTCGTCTGAGAATTGCTCTTTAGTACAGTAGATATGAGCATCATTCATTTGCAATGAACGTACACGCATCAACCCAAATAACTCCCCACTTTGCTCGTATCGGTAACAGGTACCGTATTCTGCTAAACGGATTGGTAAATCTCTGTAACTAGGATTTAATTCTTTGAAGATTTTGTGGTGATGAGGACAGTTCATGGCCTTCAAATAGTACTTTTCACCATCTAAATCCATCGCAGGGAACATACTGTCTTCGTAATATGGTAAGTGTCCCGAAGTCTTGTACATATTCTCCTTTGCTAAGTGAGGCGTACGAACGCGACTATAGCCAGCGCTGTTCTCTGTCTTCTTAGCTAGTTTTTCTAATTCTTCAATTAAAACACCTCCGTTAGGTAACCAAAGCGGTAATCCTGGACCTACATCATCATCAAAAGTGAAGATTTCCATTTCCTTTCCAATCTTACGATGATCTCTTTTCTTCGCTTCTTCCAACATCGCAACATATTCATCCAACTCGGATTTTTTCGGGAAAGTGATTCCGTAAATACGTGTTAATTGAGGGTTGCTAGAGTCATTTTTCCAATAAGCTCCGGCAACGTTTGTTAATTTAATTGCCTTGATATAGCCAGTATGTGGAATATGTGGTCCACGACATAAGTCGGTGAAATTTCCTTGAGTGTAAAGCGAGATAGTTCCGTCTTCTAATCCACTTAATAAATCCAGTTTGTATTGATCATCTTTTTCAGTGAAGTAGCTAACCGCATCTGCTTTTGAAATTTCTTTTCTTTCGAAAACATTACTTTGCTTAGCTAGCTCAGCCATCTTGTCTTCGATTTTCTTCAAATCATCTGCAGAGAAAGCTTGTCCGCAAAAATCAACGTCATAGTAAAAACCATTCTGTACTGATGGTCCTACCCAAAATTTAATTCCTGGGTAAAAACTCTCTAAAGCTTCCGCCATTAAGTGAGCAGATGAATGCCACATAGTGCTTTTGCCATCAGCATCATTCCAGGTTAAAAGTTGCAGTGATGCATCTTCATTGATTGGTCTAGATAAGTCACGAACTTCTCCGTTTACCTTAGCGGCTAAAACATTTCTCGCTAACCCTTCGCTAATCGATTTAGCGATATCCATTGCATTCGTTCCTTTCGGATATTCACGCACTGAATTATCAGGTAATGTAATTTTTATATTCATAGAATTTATAGTGGTGCAAATATAATCTGCTTAATCAAGGAATTTATCGAAAGAGCTATATTTTTTTGAAGGGTTTTAAACTGAAACATATGATTTATGTTACATGTAGTGATTTTAGGGTTTTTCACATGTGAGTTTTACATTTGTCGAATGAAAGATAAGTTCTCATTTTTTGAAGATGTTTATGCCGTTGTTCGTTTGATTCCTCGTGGGCGTGTGACGAGTTATGGGGCCATAGCAAAATACCTTGGTACTGCAAAGTCAGCCAGAATGGTAGGATGGGCTATGAATGCTTGTCACGAGGTGTTGCCTCCAGTGCCGGCTCATCGTGTAGTCAATCGACAAGGCTTGCTCTCCGGGAAAAATCACTTCCACGAAGTAAACGAAATGGAAAATCGCTTGAAGGAAGAAGGCGTGAATGTGATTGCTGATCAAATTCAGGATTTTCATCTCTTTTTCTGGGACCCTACAGTGGAATTAGCAATGGAATAGTTTGTTTTTAGGTTGTGAATTAATTGAAGAAATCCGTTGTTATCTTACTCGTTTAAGACTTATCTTTGCGAGCGTAAAAATGTAAGAGTGTAGTTATGGCTGAAAATTTAGAATTTAATAAAAACGAAGATTACAATAAAACCCTTGTAAGTAATTTGAAGCAGCGCCTAGCTAAAGTTGCTGAAGGTGGAGGAAAGAAGAATGCAGCCAAACAGCATGAAAAAGGAAAGTTGTTGGCTCGTGAAAGAATTAATTACTTACTCGATAAAGACCAACCACAGATAGAAATTGGTGCTTTTGCAGCAGAAGGAATGTATGCTGAGCAAGGTGGTTGTCCATCTGCGGGGGTGGTAGTCGTTATAGGATATGTTTCAGGTCGCCAGTGTATAGTAGTTGCTAATGACGCAACTGTAAAAGCGGGTGCTTGGTTTCCAATGACTGCAAAGAAGAATTTAAGAGCTCAAGAAATATCCATCGAAAATAAATTACCAATTATTTACTTGGTAGATAGTGCTGGTGTTTACCTTCCTATGCAAGATGAAATTTTTCCTGATAAGGAGCATTTTGGAAGGATTTTCAGAAACAATGCAATTATGAGTAGTATGGGAATTATTCAGATTGCTGCGATTATGGGTTCTTGTGTTGCGGGTGGTGCTTATCTTCCAATCATGAGTGATGAAGCGATGATAGTTGATAAAACTGGATCGGTGTTTTTAGCTGGATCCTATCTTGTAAAATCTGCAATTGGTGAAGATGTGGATAACGAAACTTTGGGTGGTGCAACTACGCAGTGTGAGATTTCCGGTGTTACAGATAATAAATTCCCTAATGACCAATCATGCTTAGATTATATTCGTCGCGTGATGGACAAGCTGGGTAAATTACCTGATGCAGGATTTGATAGAAAAGAATCAATGCCTCCTTCAAAAAACGAAAAAGATATTTACGGAATTATTCCAGATGCGCGTGATAAGCAATTTGAAATGCGAGAGGTGATTGCGCGCTTAGTTGATAACAGCGAGTTTGATGAGTACAAAGAAAAATATGGTCAATCAATTTTATGTGGTTATGCACGTATAGAAGGATGGGCTGTTGGAATTGTAGCCAATCAAAGAAAAGTAGTAAAGAGCAAGAAAGGAGAGATGCAATTTGGTGGAGTGATTTATAGCGATAGTGCTGATAAGGCAGCGCGATTTATCATGAATTGCAATCAACGAAAAATTCCTTTGGTGTTTATTCAGGATGTAACAGGATTTATGGTTGGTTCGCGAAGTGAGCATGGCGGAATTATTAAAGACGGAGCTAAGATGGTGAATGCAATGTCGAACTCAGTTGTTCCTAAATTTACGATTATAGCAGGTAATTCATATGGTGCTGGAAATTATGCGATGTGTGGTAAAGCGTATGATCCTCGTTTAATTGTTTCTTGGCCTAATTCACAATTAGCGGTGATGAGTGGAGCTTCGGCTGCTAAAACATTATTGCAAATTCAAACTTCTACCATGAAAGCGCAAGGGAAAGAAGTTTCCGAAGAAGAAGAAAAGACATTATTAAAAACCATTACTGATCGATACAACGAGCAAACATCACCATACTATGCAGCTTCGCGATTGTGGGTAGATGCGATTATTGATCCATTAGATACACGTAAGTGGATATCAATGGGAATTGAAATGGCTAATCACGCTCCTATAGAAAAACCATATAATGTTGGTGTAATTCAAACCTAGTTATGGCAGTATACGAATTCAACGGATATATTCCTGTTGTACATGAATCTTCTTTCGTACATCCGTTAGCGGTAGTTTCAGGTAATGTGATTATTGGTAAGGATGTTTATATTGCACCAGGTGCTGCAGTTCGTGGCGACTGGGGTGAAATAATTATTGAAGATGGGTGCAATGTGCAAGAGAATTGTACGCTGCATATGTTTCCTGGTCAGCAGGTGATTTTACGAAAGGGTGCACATATCGGACATGGAGCAATAATTCATGGTGCTGAAATAGGAGAGAATGTGCTTGTGGGAATGAATGCGGTAGTGATGGATAGAGTAGTAGTTAATAAAAATTCAATTGTTGGAGCCCTTTGTTTCGTTCCTGAAGGAATGTCAATTCCTGAACGAAGTATAGCCGTAGGTAATCCTGCAAAAATTATAAAGGAAATGTCGGATGAAATGATTGAATGGAAGACAAAAGGAACTGCTTTATATCAACAGTTACCATCTGAATTGCATACTACATTAAAAGAGTGCGAACCTTTAAGAGAAGTTCCTGTAAACAGACCTCGTCAGCAAGAAATCTATAAAACCTGGAATACCACAAAAAAATAATTAGCATGCAAAAAAGAGTTGTTTTACTTTTATTTTTTTTGATGCTAACGCAATTGTGTTATTCGCAGATATCAGTTATCCTGAGAGTTAAAGCTGATGAACAAAATGATACTTTAGGGGTTAATCTTGTGAAGGAAATAACAAAGATTGCCTATGCGTCAATCCGTGATGGTAAGGTTCAATTGTGGGATTCTCCCAAAAAAGAAGTTGCTATTTCATTTAATGCTTTGAAAGAAATTGAAAAATCTTCAAGACTAAATTTTACTGATCAGCAGTTGATATTTGTATATGAGATTTGGAATAATGAAAAGAAAAAACTAACAAGTGAAACGCAAGGTTTTTTATTCTCATCTAAATTAGAAAATGGAGAGGTTGTTGTTTTTGGTTATATAGAATATGAGTTTTTAAAAAACAGTATCGCAATAGCATCGCCAATAATTAATGCGAATGGAGATTGTTATTTGAATATTAATAGCTACCTGCATAAAAAAAGTTACAATTATCAGATTTTACAATTTGGAGATAAGGTAATTGATAACATAACAGATTCTAAACTGCTAAAAGAAAACTTTATTGGATTAAATAAATTTAATGTAGATGCTAATCAGAGCGATTCTGTTGAGGCGAAGTATGTAGAATGGACGCTTTCCGCATCTGAAAATTTGACCGGCACAAAGGCACAGGCTGCAAGAGATTTTACTAATGCGCTTACAATTTATTTTAACGACAACTTGGAGGTTTTATATAATTTATCTGGTAAAAATGCCGAAGAAATACTTAAAAATGGCACATGGAAAATTAATTCTGTTTCGTTTGCAGAGATATGGAATAAGAGTTTTGATAAAATAAAAAGCACACCATTGTGGATGGCGGTTAATATTGATAGTACAGTCATCGATACTATTTACATGGATAATCTTGTTAATTGGGATTTTTATATTAATAATCAAAATTGGCTTGACTATATTCAACAAAAAAATTTCTTGTTTTTAATCGTTAAAGTTAATTCAGATGCGATTCCTGTTGAGAAGTCAATTAAATATCAAAAAGGTTTGTTTACTCATAAGTGGAACAATCTTATTAATTTCGTAGAACTTTATTAATCATTATTTAAAATGTCGAAAATAAAATTTGGAACAGATGGTTGGAGAGCGATTATCGCAGAAGACTTTACAGTTGAAAATGTTGCTCGTGTTGCTGAAGGAACAGCTCTGTGGTTACTAAAACAGAAAAATAATCCAGGCATAATTCTCGGCCACGACTGCCGTTTTGCAGGTGCCTTATTTTGTAATACAATCGCAAAAGTATTATGTTCTAAAGGTGTTTCAGTTACTATGTCGAAAGGATTTGTTTCTACGCCCATGGTTTCATTAGGAACAGTAAAAGAAAATAAAGATTTAGGTATCATCATTACCGCAAGTCATAATCCTCCAGAATACAACGGCTTTAAATTGAAAGGGTCTTTTGGTGGACCTTTGCTTCCTGCTCACGTAGCAGAAATAGAGGATCTAATTCCGGGAAAATGTACTGTTGATTATTCAAAAGTAGAATTAGAAAAATTTCAATCTGAAGGATTTCTCTCATATATTGATTTAGAAACGATGTATTGCGATCATGTTGAAGCAAACTTCGATATGAACCTAATTAAGAATAGTGGATTGAACTTAGCATATGATGCGATGTATGGGGCTGGTCAGAACGTGATTAAACGCATGTTGCCTGCAATAACCAAGTTGCATTGTGATTACAATCCTTCCTTTATGGGTCAGGCACCGGAGCCAATTCATAAGAACCTAACAGAATTTTCAGAGTTAATTAAGCATGCAAAAAACATCGATTCTGGTTTGGTTACGGATGGTGATGCTGATCGTATCGGATTTTATGATTCACAAGGAAATTTTGTTGATTCACATCATATTATTTTATTGCTGATTCATTATTTGTATAAGTACAAAGGAATGCGCGGCAAAGTAGTAACTGCTTTTTCAACTACACCTAAAGTAGCGAAGTTGTGCGCGCATTATGGTATCGAAATGGAAACCGTTAAAATCGGATTTAAGTATATCGCCGAAATTATGATTAAAGAAGATGTGCTGTTAGGTGGAGAAGAGTCGGGTGGAATAGCTATTAAAGGACATATCCCTGAACGTGATGGTATCTGGATGGGATTAACTCTTTGGGAGTTCATGGCAAAGAGTGGAAAAACATTAAATGATTTGATTAGTGAAGTATATGAAATTGTTGGTCCGTTTTCATTCGAGCGAAACGATTTGCATATTAAAGAAGAGTTAAAGCAATCAATTCTTAAAAATTGTTTAGCATCAAAATATACTTCTTTCGGAGATTATAAAATTGTAAGAACAGAAGATTTAGATGGGTTTAAATATTTCTTCGAAAATGGCGATTGGTTAATGATTCGTGCTTCTGGTACTGAACCTGTATTGCGTACCTATGCAGAATCTAATTCGCGTGAATCAGCATTCGCCATATTAAATGCCGCTAAAGAGACGTTGTTAAACTAACGCTATGGCTATACGAGACATATCTAAAATGAAAAGCATCATAATAATTATGGTGCTTTCGTTTTATTCTATGTGTTCGTTTGCACAGAATGATTCCATCAATTTAAAACAACGAAAAAAAATAATTATTACTAACGGAGTTCTTTCTTATACTGCTGGTATGACTGGATTATATCAGTTGTGGTATAAGGAATATCCGAGGTCTTCCTTTCATTTTTTTAATGATATGGATGAATGGCAAAAGCAGGATAAGTTAGGTCATATAGGGTCGGCTTACTATCTCTCTAAATGGTCAGGTGATTTGCTACAATATGCAGGTTTAGAAAATGACGATGCTGCTTTGTTTGGAGCTTTAAGTGGATTTGGATTTCAATTAACGATTGAAGTTTTTGATGGATTTAGTAGTGAATGGGGTTTCTCTGCAGGGGATTTAGTAGCTAATACCATTGGTGCTGGATTGTATTATGTGCAACAAAGAGTTTGGAAAGATCAGTTAATCAAATATAAATTTTCTTATCATCCTACGGACATTGCGCAGTATGTTCCTTCTTTATTAGGAGAAAATAGTACACAACGATTATTCAAAGATTATAACGGACAAACATATTGGCTGTCATTTAATTTACATGGCCTTGTTTTTAAAAATGAAAAATTTCCTGATTGGCTAAACCTGGCAATTGGATATAATGCAAATGGAATGACAGGCGCAAGGGTAAATCGAACGACATATAACGGTATTGCAATACCGCAGTATCAGCGGACGTATTCTTTTATTTTATCACCAGATATTGATATTACTAAAATTAAATCTAAGCGTAAAGCGATTAATTTTATAAAAGAAGCTTTCGGGTTTATTAAGTTTCCGTTGCCGGCAATTCGCTTTAATAAAAGTGGAAGCTTTAATGCAAAAGCTGTTTATCTGTAATTATTTTTTTCTTGGTTTCTTGTCAGGATTCTCATGAAAATAAAAGCGGACATCTAACGTCAAATAATCACCTTGTAAACTTGTTCTTCCTGTTGAGGTGGGTGTTTTTGTAAAGTCACGTTGAGGGTAATATTCCACAAGTGTATTGTAGATTGAAGATAGCGAACGATGGTAGCTTGCGCCGATGTAGTATGTTCCTTTTTTACCGTTTCGATATTCCCATCCAATATTAGCTAATACGCCCGCATTGATTTTATTTCTTCTAGCTGAGTATTGTAACATGTAAGATGGCAGGTAAGTAAACACATCAGAAGGAAAGATATCAATTGATCCGCCCATGGCTGCACTCATCCATATTTTTTTATCAAGCTGAATATAAATTAAAGCACTCAAAGGAATTTCATATCCGACAATTGAAAAATCACTCTGCGAAATAAATGTTGTATCCCGTAATGTTAAATCATAATTACGTTTAACGTAAAGGATACCTGATTCTATTGTTAGTTTTTTTGTAACGCCTCTTCGCACTAAAACACCAGTGGTATATCCCGAATGTTGAGCAAGGGTATAATTGATTTTATTATCATCAAAATCTTTAGGACCTGTTCTGAAATAACTGCTGGAAAAAATTGGACGGTAGCAAAAGCCAAATTGTGTGGTGTTGATTTGTGCATTACTGCTTGTTGCAACAAAACAAAAAACAAATAAAAAATACAATTGCTTTTTCATAGCGCAAAAATGCGAAAAAAAATTTCAGTTATTGAACTAATTCAAAGGTAATATTAGAAAAAGCCTGGGTGGATTCCACTTTTTTACAAATCCCTTTCTCATAAGTGTAGATACTGTTTTGTCCGTCGCCAGTTTCTAATAAATACTTATTACCTTCTTTTCTAAGATTTAAAAACTTGCCATGATTATCAGACCAAATTGTTTTCTGATTTTTAGGCTCAGTAAAATAGAGGTCAGGGACAATTATCGTAATACTATGGTTGATTGTTGTTGCATCCCCATCTTTATCTTTGAAAATATACTGATTGCCTGTCAAAGTGGTTGTGTTTTCTGTTTGTTTCGCTCCGTTGACTAGCTGGATGAGTTTGGATGATTTTAATTTCCCATTCTCTACTATTGATTTCAAATCGTATTTAACTTCAACCGTAAATAACATAGTGGTTTTAATACTTGATTGTATAGTATAGGTAAAGTTATTTTTCTTCCCTGATTTATTAGCTATAAGAGTTCCGCTATCTTTCCCATCTACTTTCACCCTGTAAATTAGTTTTTGTGCTGATGCTATATGAGTAGCAAGGCAGAGCATGATTGTCAGAAGTTTAATATTCAGTTTGTACATACTATCAAATAAAAAGAGCCGCTACATTGTAACGGCTCTTTTAGTTATTTTATTGATTAATTGAAAATTAATTTTCCAGTAGCTTCTCCTTTGTCAAATGTTGTTCGAATAATGTAAACACCTGCATCTAGTTTATTTCTTTCGATAGTAAACTGACGATTGTTGACACCTTCAACATTTAAAACTAAGTTTCCTAAAATGTCATAAACTTTTACGTTTCTGATATCACCTGCTAACATATCTGCAAAAATAGTAGTTGTAGATTGTGCTGGATTCGGACTAACACGAACGTTTGAAGAAAGATTCTCCAAATAGTTAATGCTCGTTGTTAAACCTAAACAAGTTACGATACGAGGATTTACATAACCCATGATGGTATCGATATAAGCAGTTGCTTTTGCTTTCGACATATCAGGGTTTGTTAAAAGAGCATTTTGATATACCGCTGTTCCTTGTGCCGCAGGGTATCCTAAGAATTGAGCAACCGCAACAGTCGTTGTTGAATCGTACCAATCCCATGGACCTGATTGAGGATTTGTCGCTGTATAGAACGGATAAAGTCCTTCAATACCGCCATTAACAGATGCTGCATACGTTGATAATGCATCATTGAAGTTTGCATTGATCATACAGTTGTTGTTTCCAAGTAATTCAGACTTTTGCGCAACAATTGAACTTCCTGAAACGTCTACTACGAAATCACCAGTAGTAGGTACGATAACCGCACCATTACCATAAGGAGCAAATGGATCACTCACTACGTGAAATCCTACAATTGGACAATCACCAGCTTCTAACCATGATGAATCGCCTAATGCACCTCCCATATTAAATACGAAATCTACATCTGAAGTGTAACCTGGGTTGTTGTTTGGATTGTTTAATAGAGGAATTCCTCCAAAGCCATCAAAGTCGCCAATTAATGCTTGATTTACATAACTCTGGCCAGCTACAAAACCATAAGTAGCATTAGTGGTTTGAGCAAGGAATTTTGGTAAGTTGATTTCTATTGTTTTGTCTACAGTGGCACATGCTAAAGCAACATAACCACCGCTTCCGTATCCGCCCATAATGATTTTTGTTGTGTCAATTCCGTAAGTAGACGCGTTTGCTTTAAAGAAACGAACACTTGATTTCGCATCTTGCATGGCACGGTAAACAGCTTGCAATAATGTTCCTGTTCTGATATCTTGTCCAGCAGCACCTGTAGCAGCAGGGTTCCATCCTAAACGGTAAGAAACAGCAGCAGCTACATAACCACGTTTAGCTAATTCCGTACATGTGAAAACGATATTGCTATCTCTTCTTCCTCCATTAGGGGAGCCATTAATTACTGGAGGTAAAAAGCTTCCCGTATGTAAAATAATTACAAGCGGGCGTTGAGATAATGGATCAGTTGCTCCAGCAGGTTGATAAACATCTGCTTTAAGGTCAACTGCTGTTGGAGTGCCTGTTAAAACCTGGATATTGTTTGCGTAAACAACGTCAGGAGTAACGGATGCTGATGGGAATATTGGCGACAAATAGCGTTGTGCCATAGCTCCATGAAAGCATAAAGCTGGTAACGTTAATACAAGTAAGAATTGTAGTAGTTTTTTCATAGAAAGATTTTTTAGGTTTTGTGTAAAAATAAACACTTATTCCGATTTTCATAGTATTGTAAAAAAAACTTATAAGGATTTTACCTTTAATAAATGGCGTTGAGTAATGTTGTAAATTTGCCCTATGTTGGTCCGAACAATATCGCTTATGCAAAGGTCATTTTTGATGATGATTCTTATGGTGGCTTTTTTATCGGATTCTTTCGGGCAGTGTATTTCAATTTTTCCCTACAACGAGAATTTTGAAAATTCAAACGGTAATTGGACTGCTGGTGGGACCAATAGCGATTGGGCTTGGGGTACTCCAGTTAAAACAACTATAAATTCAGCATCTTCTGGAGCTAAATGCTGGATTAGCGGCAATTTATCAGGTAACTCGTATAATGGAGGTGAGAAATCATTTGTGGAAAGTCCTTGTTTTGACTTTACTTCTTTGATAAATCCGATAATTAAATTTTCAATTTTTTGGGATACAGAACGACAATACGACGGTGGCAGCTTCCAATTCTCAATTAACAATGGCCAAACTTGGTCGAATGTTGGAAACTCGAATGATCCATCAGATTGTTATAATAAGAATTGGTTTAATAGCTCAAACATTACTAATCTTAGCGGATTAGCGTCTCCAACTCATGGCTGGTCGGGGAATCTGCAAAATAGTTCTGGAGGATGTTTGGGTGGAAATGGAAGTGGACAGTGGGTAGAAGCTTCGCACTGTATTGGTTTTTTAGCTGGGAAACCCTCCGTTAAATTTCGTTTTATTTTTGGTTCTGGCACCACTTGTAACAATTACGACGGGATTGCATTCGATGATTTTTTTATTGGTGAAATTCTAGAGCCAATTTATGATTTTCAATTTAATTGTACTGGAAATAATATCGTAGACTTTGCTGCTACATCAACAGATTGTCCTGCTTCTTACGCGTGGAATTTTGATGACGTTAATTCATCCAACAATATAGGTTCAGGAGCATCAGTTTCTCATATCTTTTCAGCACCAGGTAGTTATAATGTTAGCTTAACAATAACGTATCCATGTATTGGAACTCGAGTTATAAATAAACAGGTAATAATTCCTGAATTAATCGTTACGACTTCAGACGTAACTTGTCTTGATGATTCTAATGGAACGGCTATGGTTACTGTTAGTTTAGTGAATAATCCTATGATAAAGTGGTTGCCATCGGGCAGTACAGGTAGTAGTATTGATAGCTTGTTTCCTGGTCAATATTTTGTAACCATCTTAGGAGCTACGGGATTGTGTGAGACGACAAAGCCATTTACAATTGGTGTTGGTCCCGATGCAGATCCTAAAGTTAATATAGGAGGTTTGATAAAAATTTGTCCTGGTGATGCGGTTAAATTAAATGCAGGAAATTTTAATAAATACTCATGGAATACAGGTGATACAACATCGTTTATCGTGGTTTCTGACTCAGGTTTTTATTCTGTATTAGTAGAAAATGCTTCAGGATGTACTGCAAGCGATTCAGCTCAAATAGTAGTTGGTTGCGGAAATAATCTTTGGTTCCCTTCTGCATTTACACCAGATGAAGACGGAGTTAATGATTTATTCTTGGGGTATGGAAATGATGTTAATGAATATCAGCTCATCATATTTAATCGAATGGGACAAGTTGTGTTTGAAACGAAGGATGTTTCAAAGGGATGGGATGGAATGGTAGAAGGAGTACCCTCGCAAATTGGGGTTTACGGATATACGGTGCGTTATAAATTTGATAATGCTGATAGTATTAGAAAAAGAGGTATTTTTACTTTAATAAGATAGATTATGAAAAAGAGATTAATTTATGTAGTTGTTGCTTTATGTACAATGTTATTTGTATCATGCGACAAAAATGAAACAAGCGATCCTAATGGAAACACAATACTTCCTGGAACACTCAGTGTAGAGTTTGTCAATAAGGTGGATAATCAAGACTTGGATATAACAGGGAATACCAATTATATTAATTCTTTAGGAGAAGAGTTTTCGGTGAATGTTTTTAAGTATTACATCACCAATATTCGATTAATTAAACCTGATAGCTCCAAATATTATCTTCCAGAAACATATTGGTTGGTCGATGCGGAAAAGCCACTTTCATTCTTGAATAAGCTTAATAATGTTGCGGCCGGAAAATACATTGGGGTGGAATTTATGATTGGTGTTGATAGTGCGACGCTTGCTAAGGGTGTGCAGGGTGGCGCTCTAGATCCGAGTAACGGAATGGTTTGGAGCTGGACAACTGGGTATATATTCGTGAAGATGGAAGGGCGTTGTCCTACGGCAGGAACTGATAGTCTGTTTCAATATCACATAAGTGGCTATCATGATTATGATGGTACTAATTCGTTAAGATGGTCGACTGTGTATTTTAATGGTCAAACAATCGATGTAAATAAGTCGTTAAATACAAAAATTCAAATTAAGACAGACGTTCAGGAGTTCTTTAAAAATCCTAACGATTGGAGTATATCTGATATGCCTAATGTTACTTCACCGGGCCATTTGCCTCCGATTATTGCTGATAATTATAAGGATATGTTTTCGTTTATCCGAGTTAATTAGAAATGTTTGATAATTGTCATGATTACGATTAATTAAAACTTTGCACATTTGAATTTGTTGAACTTATATTTGCAAATAGAGTTACCACAGAAAAGTAGAAACAAAACATCTAACTAAAAATTATGAAAAACAGAATCATTAATCTCGTCTTAGCGTCTTTCATTGTTCTCAACTTTGTTTCTTGTGACGACGATGATACAACACCGCCATCAAACGGAGGAGGAGGCTCAACAACTTATAACGCTGGAGATGTAAGTCTAGAATTTCAAAATATTGCAGGATCTGTTTTCCTTGATCCAACTGGGGCGACAAATTATGTGAACTCTTCAGGAGAAACTTTTTCAGTGACCAATTTTAAATACTACATATCAAATGTCAAATTGATAAAAGATGATGGGACAAAATACGTAGTTCCAAACTCTTATTATTTAATTAATGCGAATGATACAAACACGTTAAAAGTTAATTTGGCTAATATCCCAGGAGGTAAATACACAGGAGTGGAGTATATGATTGGCGTGGATAGTACAAGAAATGTTTCCGGTGCTCAGACCGGAGCTTTAGATCCTGCAAATGGTATGTTTTGGAGTTGGAATCAAGGGTATATTTTCTTAAAGCTAGAAGGCAACTCTCCTGCAGCAAATAATAATTATTTTGAATTCCATATTGGTGGATTCATTGGCGCTAATAGTACATTACGCACTACGTCAATTGATTTTAGTCCATCAATTCTGGTAGTTGATGGAGGTAAGCGTGATGCAGAAATACACATCTTGGCTGATGTGCTGGAAATATTTAAAAATCCTGTTAATTGGACCATAACAGGTCATTCAGCTGTAACAATGCCAGGGGTAAATGCATCTACTGTTGCAACAAATTATGCTGATATGTTCTCATTTGACCATATACATAACGACCCACTTTAATTACAAATAAATTTAGCCGAGGTGAACATCATTTCCGAAGGTAGTTTAAAAATGAAATTAAATTTTAAACATAAATTAATATCTTTTCTATCCATAATTGTGATGGTGCATTCTTGTGTGCCTGATGTTGATCCTCCAGTAACTCAACCATTGTTTTATCAGCCTGATGGATTTCCAGCTCCATCAGGTCAGCTAGCAAATAACCCAGTTACTTATTACGGTTTCAGCCTTGGAAAGAAATTGTTTTATGACCCCATATTATCAGTTGATAGTACTGTTTCGTGTGGGACATGTCATCAGCAATGGGCCGCATTTGCAAATCTGGATCATAAATTAAGTCACGGGATAAATGATTTAGAAGGCACTCGTAATTCGCCACCATTATTTAATCTTGCATGGCATTCTAATTTTTTCTGGGACGGCGGCTCTACGCATATCGAGATGCAACCGATTGGCCCTATTACAAATCCGGTAGAGATGAATGAGTCGCTGCCAAACGCATTAATGAAGCTTCAGCGATCTTCGTATTACCCCGCAATGTTTAAAAAAGCATTTGGAAGCGATTCAATTACGACGCAGTCAATGACAAGAGCGCTTGCTCAGTTTATGTCATCATTAATCTCTGCTAATTCAAAATACGATAAGGTTAAAGCTGGTACCGCTACTTTTACGGTTGACGAACAAAATGGATACATGCTTTTCAAAGCAAAGTGTGAGAGCTGTCATAAAGAACCTTTAATGACCGATTTGACATACCGTAACAACGGACTTGATTTACATTTTGCGGCTGATCCTGGCAGAGCGCATATTACACTTCAGCCAAGCGACTCAGGAAAGTTTAAAGTACCATCTTTGAGAAATATTGCCGTCTCCTATCCATATATGCATGATGGAAGATTGAATTCGCTAAGCAAGGTGATAGATCATTACAGATCAGGAATAGTTCTAAGTAGCACTATAGATCCTCTGCTTTCAAGTGGCAATATTTCAATTACTGATGCTGAAAAACAGCAAATAATACTTTTCTTAAATACACTTACAGATCCTACTTTTTTAAACGACAAGCGATTTAGCGAAAAGTAACTCTTCTATTTTGTTATTGATTTGTAAAAGCATCTTATTTTGGAATTCAAATCGATTGTATTATCTAGTTCATTTTGGATTGATTAATAGTGATTTTGCATTTATCTCTAAATGTATTTAATATACTATTGTTTAAAATATAATAAAAAATACATCTTAAGAAAATATAAAATAATATAAAATATAAAAATAATTTATGTTTAAAATATTAACATTGCATTGTAAATAAGTGGATAGGCGTGTAGTTAGTTTACCCTTAAAAGGAGTGGTACATTTGACTAACCAACCTGCTAAATGAAGAAAGTACTTCTGTCGTCAATTATTTCTGTAGTGATACTGGTAGCTGTAGCAGGAATTTTTATCTATTATCAATACTATCGCAACGAATCAACAAGCCTTTACGAAGCTATTCCTTCTGATGTAGCATGGGTTATATCAGTAGATCCTACGACAGGTGATTTAAAGCGATTAGCTAATACTGGCTTTTTTAATAACCATGATTCTATTGCAGGACTTGACGATTGGTATAATTCGTTAATCTCACTAGATTCAGCAGTTGTAAAAAATCAAGCACTTCGATCTATTTTCAAAACATATCCCTTGGTGGTATCAGGGCATGTTACAGGACCTAACACATTTAGTGAAATTTATTATTTACGCTTAAATAATGCTAATCCCGATGGTGAAGCAGACCAGTTGGTAATGGGGATTTTAGGTAAAAAAGTTAAAAAGCAAACTAGAAATTACAATGGAACTGAAATTCGAGAAGTTAGATTGGATAGTGCTCGAATGTTCACATGGTCAGTTTCAAAAGGTGTTTTTATAGGTAGTTTTACTCCATACCTTGTTGAAGATGCTTTAAGACAACAGAAATATATTAAGAGTTCTTCTCCAGCGGTGAAATTAATGGGGTTTGTAGACACCAATAAAAAGAATCTGGTTATAGGTATTCACTATAATGGTTTTCATAAATGGGTTTTGACCCAAGTGAATACTTTATCTGGATTAAAGTTAGAGCCCTTGCAGCGAGTAGGAGAGTGGTCAATTGCAAAGCTTAATATAAAGTCTGACGGTATTACATTTCAAGGGACAACAACAGTTGATGGTTCTAACCAGTTTTTATCGTTGTTCAAGGATCAAAAAAGTGTTCCATTAAATGTGTTTAAAATTCTCCCTTCGCGAACTGCAGCTGTAGTTGCGTGGGGAATTAGTAGTCCTACCGTATGGCTTAATGATTTCGCTGAATATCTCCAGGAAAATAATGGAATTACAAGTTCTGAAAAGAATAAAGTTTACTTTGAAGATTGGATTGGAAATGAAGTTTCATTGATAGTAACAGAACCTGTATCTAGTAATAATGATAATAATTATTTTGCTGCAATAGCTGTTAATAATGTTGTGATTTGTCAGAAAAAAATGCTGGAGGTTTCTGAATTGGGAAGCGATAATAAGCCACTAGAAGAATCCTATAATGGAATTGCCATTAGAAAGTTAAAGAAAAATGATTTGATACCTTCTGTTTTGGGGCCATTATTTAATAAACTAAACGGAAGCTATTACTGTATAATTAATAATTATTTTGTTGCATCGAATCAAGTTGCAGCTTTGAGAGGATTTATCAATGATAATAAAAATAAAAATTTGCTCATTGATCAGAATAGATTTAAAGAAATTACAAATAAAGTACATCCTTTTGGTAATTTATATTTCTATGCTGGATTTCCCCAATCGGAAAAAATATTTAAATCGATTGCTGCACCTGGATGGCTTGATTGGTTAACACAGTATGGAAATAAAGTTAAAGGATGGAATGGTATCGCATTAAATATTGGTTCATCTAATGGTGTTTTTAATACAACTGGCTGCTTAAGTTATTTTAATAATATTTCTCAAGGGCCCCATGCAATATGGGATTATAAGTGTGATACCACTATCATTGCTGGTCCATTTGCTCCAAAAGTCGATCACGATATATTGTTTGTTCAAGATGCTAATCTTGCCTTATCAGGAGTAGGAAAGGATGGCACATTAAAATGGAAAAAGTCCCTCGATAGCGAAATAAAGGGTGAAATCAAAACAGTCGATTTTTATAACAATGGAAGTGTTCAATATGTCTTTAATACGCTTACAAAAATTTATATGCTTGATTCCTTGGGAGATAATGTTGGTAATTTCCCTATTCAACTACCTGACACAGCTACAACAGGAATAGGAGTGTTTCAGCTAAATTACAATACATCTGCTCAACTTTTCATTAGCTGTCGTAATATGGCGGTCTATGCTTATGAGCTGTCAGGTATTCCATTGATTAATTATCAGACAGTAACGCTTACGTCCAATGTTAAAACACCACCATTTTTGTCGGTTTATGGTACCAAGCGATACATTACTGTAGTAGATGTAGCCGGTGTTTGTTATTTTATAACTCCATTTGGCGAGAAAAAATTTAGACTTGATGAGACTATTGGTAAACCAACTTCGAATAGGATATTTTCTGCCAAAGACACTTCTTCATTATTTATATGGGAAACTAGCGCGGGCATTTTAAAGTGCGCAAAAGGCTCAGGCGGATCAGTTACTTATTTTAGAGCAGAGAATGAATCGATAAAAGATATTGTATTAGGAAGAAAAAACAGCAAGACTTATTTCGCAGGTAGTGATGGGGATTCTATTCATGTTTTTAATGCTAACGGTACTGAAAAAGTAGGAGCTAAATTGCCAGCTAATATAATTTTAAAAGATTTAACAGTATTGTTGGATTACAGTGATGTATATATCTCATATCGTGATGGCGAAACCAACAACTTTTATCTTATAGATGGACTTGGTAGAATTTGTAAAGGGTTTCCTATTAAAGGCTATGGTATCGCTAAAGATATTTCCTCGTCTAATCTTGAATTTATTTTTAAGTCAGGAACTAATTCGTTTAGCTTATATCAAATTGAATAAAAAAATCGATTGATCAAATCGAATCAAAGCACTTGTATAGTGTATTAATTAACTTTTGCTCCTCTTTTGTTTTAATATTCTTATTAATAAACCAATTCTTTTTAAATTCGGAATTGATTTTTATCGAGGTCTGATTTTTATTAATATCGTCCACTTGTATTTCAATACGTATTTCAGGTTTTAGAAACTGTTTCTTTGAGCATGCTATGATTCTGCCTGTAGATTTATCAAATTCTTCTACAATAAAATTTCTCTTTTCAAGCGCTTTAAGGCTTACTTTGCAAACAACATCTTTATCGTAGAAAAAAGAAATCTTACTCATAAATTGAAGTGTGGTTTAACAAATATATTAATATTCAGCAAATAGCCAAATAATCATAATGAAAACAACGAAAAAAAGGCTGCTCCTTGCTGGAGCAGCCTTTTTTATTGGTTTTTATTTAGACTTATTTAACTGAGAAGTCTACCCTTCTGTTCATTGAATTTAACTTCACTGCAACTGGATCTTTTGAACCTTTAGTTTCAGTTGAAATTCTAGATCCATCAATTCCAAAGCTCTTTACTAAAATTTCTTTAACGTTCTCAGCACGACGGGCACCTAGACGTTGATTTTCATTGTCGCTTCCAGTAACATCACAATTACCTGTAATAGTAATATTAACTGAAGGATTTGTTTTCATCATCTTAGCGATAACAAAGATGCGATCATTATAAATTGATTTTACAGTAGCAGATCCTAAGTCAAAGAAGATAGAAGGCATGTAACCAGAACCATTTGCACCATTAACTCCATCTTTTCCATGTTGACCAGGTTTAGCAATTGTAATTCCTTGGAAGTTTACTAATGAACCGCTTTCAGTTGCAGGCTCTAAATCTTTAGAGTCAGCAACGCCATCACCATCTGTATCTACTTCCTGACCATTAGCGTCTACTTTCGCTCCTTTAGCAGTGTATGGGTCTGCGTCTTTAGAATCAGCAACACCATCACCATCAGTATCTACCGTTGTACCATCACCATATACCTTTGTGCCCTCTGGTGTAGCGTTGTCTTTATCAAATAAGTCCGAAACGCCATCTTTGTCTTTATCACCAGAAAGGATATTTACTTTCTCTTTTAAGTCGGCGATATCGTTATAAACAACCTCCATTGGATTAACCCATTCCATTGGCTTACTTTTCTTTCCCAAAGTATAGCTCACACCAGCATTTACCATATAGTAACTATCGTATTCAGAAAAAGTCTTGGTTGTTGCATCTACATTGTCAGTAAAAGTTTTGCGATATTCCATCGCTAAGCCTAAGTCAATTTTTCCGATTTTATACTTGAATCCTAATGACAAAGGAATCATCAATTCACTTGTGCTTCCCGACGATCTTAAAACTGCGCCTGATTTAACGGTATCTGGACCTAAAATAACATCTGTTTTGCTATCTAATGTAATGTCACCATCGAAATGAAAAACACCGGCACCTAAAGTAGCGACCATGTGGAAATTTTTATTTCTGTTTAAAAAACTAATGTTTCCAAAATTATAAGTCATTTCTAATGCAGCCTCGTACATATTGCTCTCATACTTATCTGGAAAAAGTCCAAATGTAGTTGGTGCATTTGGATTCGCAGGATTAAAAGGAAGCCACGTACCTTTTGAGTTATATAAATATTCTTTATCGTAAGCTTCAAATCTAGATAGCATTCCACTTGCTCTCAAGCCGATAGAATGAGTTAATTGATAATTAACCATAAGTCCGTAACCTAGGTTAAAATTTAATTCATCCAACATTCTAGAGTTGTTTTGCGGACCACTGAGCAAATCTCCATTTAAATGGGTAACTCCCAACTTTAACCCAACCGACAAGCGGTCGAAATCTTTGATATTCGGAAGTCCTCCACCTGAAGAAGTTTGAGCGTAAGATGACGCAGTAATGAATAAGCAAAATGCTAATAGTAAATGCTTAGTTTTCATTGATGTTTTATGTTTTTTTGATTATAGATGCAATAATAATTAAAAAACAAATACAAATTGATACCTCAAAATAATTTAATTAGCAGGTAAATGATTCAATTATAGTGTCTTTTGTATTTTCTGAAAACCAATTTTGTTTTGATTTTGTATCAGTTCCAATAAAAATCTCAAATCGGATGAGTTTTCAATAAAATCAATATTGTCGCTTTCTACAAATAACACAGGTATTGTTGGGTAATCAGATAAATGTTGCTGATATTGCTTGGAAATACTATCAAGATATTCTGATGGAATATTTTGTTCATAAGATCTACCACGTTTAGAAATATTTTTTTGAAGTTCCTCTGTCGATTTATTTAAGTATAAAATAAGATCAGGCTGCCGAAGATTTTTATTTATTAATTCAAAAAATTTTCTAAATAAATTTAATTCATTACCTTTTAAATTCACGTTGGCAAAGAACATGGATTTCTCAAAAAGATAGTCGGATATAAGTACTTTATTGTTTTTTGAAGCTGATTCCTGTCGTGCATTTAGTTGTTGGTAGCGTTCCGCTAGGAATGACATTTCTAGAGGGAAAGCAAACCGTTCTGGGTTTTCATAAAATTGAGGGAGAAAGGTATTGTCCGCAAATTCTTCTAAAACTAAATCAGTATTATAAATTCCAGAAAATATCTTAGCCAGCGAGGTTTTTCCAGCTCCAATATTTCCTTCAACTGCAATGTATGAGTAGGGTAGCGATGACTTCATGATATTATTTTTCCTTCTTGAATACGTTAAGTTCATCATCACATTCCACTAAAAGCTCAGCAATTGTTTTTTTCAAAGATGGATGCGTATAATCAGGAGTTATTTCGTTTAAGGGTATTAAGGTAAATTTTCGCAAATGTAATCGAGGATGAGGAATTATAAGGTCATTGGTGATAACTTCTAAATCATTGTAAAATAAAATGTCAATATCTATTATGCGAGGTCCATTAATAATCATTCTCGACCTTCCTAGTTCAGATTCAATTTCACGGGTCTCGTTTAATAATTCCAAAGGTGTTAAGAATGTTTCAATTATAACAACCTGATTTAAAAAATCACTTTGGTCTGAAAATCCCCATGGTTCCGTTCGATATAGTGATGACTGTAGTATAATCTTTCCGCACTTTTTCTCAAAGGAACTTAATGTTTCAATAAAGGTGCTTTCACAACTTCCAATGTTACAGCCTAAAAGTAATGTTGCTAAATTCATTAATGCAAAATTAGTTTTATTTACAAATTGAGCTATTTTAGCAAATCAAAATTTAATTGTGTCAAAAAAATCGGTTGCCTTTATTCTGTTAGTTGTATTTATTATACAACTTTTTGGGATGACTGCAATGTATTTTTCTCAACGCTATACAATTAAACAATCAGCTTTAAAAATTATTGAATCAGAAATCGAAAGCAACTTTACAAATCTGAAATTATCTATATTAGAATTTCAATTAGCAAAGTTTGAAGAAAATGAATTGTTTATTAACGGACAACTTTATGATATTGTTTCAATTGAATTTTGTGAAGGACATGTGATTGTAAAAGCATTTCATGATACAGGCGAAGAATCGTTTATAAAAATGACAATCGATTGGTTTGATACATCAAATTCAAATAAATCACCACTTCCTAAGTTGATTTTGAAGACATTTTTTAGTCCTGTAGTTCTGATAAAAAAATTCACTTTTAGTTTTTTGAATCTGTTAAATATCCAATTTTATAAAAGACTCTCATTGCAAGTTTTGAATGTTAATAGAATACCTGATACTCCACCACCGAATGAGTAGTCATTTTGCTAGGTAAAATCTAATATTCACATTTAACAAGTTTAAAATGAAAATTCGCAAAATGGGTGGGGTCATACTCTGCCTGTTACTATATGCCGTGAGTTACGGACAAACTGATAGTGCTAAAAAAAACCATAATTTAAGAGAGATAATAATTATAGTAAACAAAACACAAGAAAAATTAATAAATATTTCTCAAGAGGTAAATGTTATTAATCGCGATATAATTGAGACGTTTAACCCAACTAATTCTGCCGATTTACTATCCAAACAAGGGTTGCAAGTTCAAATGAGTCAGCAGGGTGGTGGCAGTCCAACGTTGCGCGGATTTGAAGCTTCGAGAATATTATTGGTTATCGATGGAGTTCGAATGAACAATCTTATTTATCGAGCAGGACATTTGCAAGACATAATTAAAACGGATGTTAATCTACTAGATCGCGTAGAAATTCTCTACGGACCATCCTCTACTATTTATGGAAGTGATGCGTTAGGCGGTGTGATTCATCTTCGTACAAAGAAGCCGATGTTTTCTTCTTCCACGAAGAAAGATACACATGTTTCTTTCTTGTCAAAATATTCAAGTGCAAATAATGGAATAACGAATCATGTTGATTTCAATTTTGGCTCAAATAAATTCGCGCTATTAACATCAGTCTCTTTTAATCAATTTGGAGATTTGCAAGGTGGGAAAAACAGGAATCCGTTTTATGATAGCAACTATGGCGAAAGACCTTATTATATAGCAACCAATAATGGTATTGATTCAATAATTAAAAATGATAATCGTTTTTTGCAGGTAGGAACAGCCTACAATCAGGTTGATTTTATTCAGAAAGTATCTTTCAAGCAAGATATTTACACTACGCACGATTTTAATTTTCAGTATTCTACTACTAACAATGTTCTTCGTTATGATCGATTGACGGATGTTAATTCAACTGGCTCATTGAAATTTGCAGAATGGTACTACGGTCCACAAACCAGGTTGATGGCTGCTTATACTTTGAATAATTATAATAACAATCGTTTTATGCAAAATTTTCATTTGAATATTAGCTATCAATCACTACAAGAAAGTCGTCATAATCGAAGTTATAAAAGCGAAATACTTAATAATCGCATCGAAAATGTGAATGTTATTGGCTATGATATTTATGCTCAACATGAAAGTGAAAAAAGCAAATTGTTGCTCGGATTTGACGGGCAATTGAACTCATTAAAATCCACTGCAAATGCATTCAATATCATTAATGGTATAAGATCACCGTTAGATACTCGTTATCCGGATGGCGATAATTTAATGAATAATTTTGGATTGTATGTTTCACATAGTTATAAGCTTTCTCGCAAGACAAATATTTCAGAAGGCGCACGTTTAGGTTATTCTGCGTTAAGGTCCACGTTGGTTGATACAGCCTTATTATTTAATTTGCCGTATACCAGCATTGAGCAAACAACTCCTGTTTATTCTGTTTCCTTCGGAATTATACACCGCCCTTCAATATCAAATAAGTTAAGTTTTACAATTGCTACTGGCTTTAGGGTTCCTAATGTTGATGACTTATCGAAAATATTTGGATCATCTGAAGGAAATGTCATTGTTCCTAATAAAGAATTGAAGCCGGAGCAAACTATTAATTATGAAATTGGTTATACGCAATTTTTCGGAAGTAAAACATCATTGGAGAATTACGTTTATTACACTTCCATTAAGGATATTGCTGTGGTTGATAAATTTACTTTTAATGGACAGGATTCAATTGTATATGATGGTAGCTTAAGTCAGGTGCTTGCAAATCAAAATAAAAACAAAGGTTTTATTTATGGAGCTAGTTCAAACATTACAACAGATTTGAATGATTACTTTAATTTACAATGTGGTTTCAACTATACCTATGGTCGATTGAAAACTGATTCGGTTGATTCGCCTTTAGATCATATTCCTCCATTCATAGCACGTTTGGCTTTGAGTTATAAAAAAGATAAGGTTAAAGCATTATTCTATTCTAATTATAATGCGGCGAAAAAGCTTAAGGATTATTTTTTGAATGGTGAGGATAATGAGCAATATGCTACACCTGACGGTATGCCTGCATGGATTACATTAAATATCAGTGCATCATATAAGATTCAAAGGAACATTGATTTTAATTTTATTGTCGAAAATATTTTAGATACACAATATCGAGTATTTGCAAGCGGAATGAATGCGGCTGGGAGGAATTTTATCCTTTCTCTTCGAGGAAATTTTTAAACAGTATAATTCTAAAAAAATCCCCGATAATTCGGGGATTTTTTATAAATTATTGATTAGAAAATTGGTCATTTTAGTATAGAGATGTAATCGTGCATTATCTCCATAAATTCCATGGTTTCTATTCGGATAAATAAACAAATCAAATTGTTTATTACTTTTTACCAATGCGTTGATAAAATCCATTGAGTTCTGCATATGTACATTATCATCAGCTGATCCATGAACTAATAATAATTTACCTTCTAATTCTTTTGCATAGGTGGTAGGAGAGTTCTTATCATATCCTGCAGCATTTTCTTGAGGTGTTTGAAGGTAACGTTCGGTGTAGATGTTATCGTAGTTGCGCCAGTTAGTAACAGGAGCCACTGCAATGCCAGCTTTAAACTGTGTATGGACTTTTGTCATTAGTAAAGATGTCATGTAGCCACCAAAGCTCCATCCCCAAATTCCCATACGACTATTTTCTACATAGGGTAAACTTTTAATATAGTTTGATCCTGTTATCTGATCATCTACTTCTAACTTGCCAAGATCTTTATAAATACAATTTGCCCATTCTAATCCACGTCCTGGAGTACCTCTGTTTTCAACACTAGCAATAATGTATCCTCGTTGTGCAAGCATTTGATGCCATAAATAATTTCCACCATCCCAATCGTTAGTTACAGTTTGTACACCGGGGCCTCCATATACATTAATTAACACAGGATATTTTAATGTAGAATCAAAATCAGGTGGATAAATCATCCAACCATAAAATTCTAGTCCATTTTTATTTTTGAAGGTAAACTCTTTTATTTTGCCTAAGCGATATTCTTGTAGTGCCGTTTTTAAATCACGGTTATCTTCTAACACTCTTATTTGCTTACCTGTATTATTTATTAATGAGCAGGTGTAAGGTTTTCCGTAAGAGGAGTAGGTGTCAACAAAATATTTAAAACCATTACTAAAAGAAGCCGCGTGTGTTCCTTTTTCAGGCGTTAAATTTGTTTTCTTACCGTCTAACGTAATAGAATATACGTAACGTTCGGTAGGACTTAATTCAGTTGATAAATAATAGAATGTTTTTTTGCTTTCATCAAATCCATAGTATGTTGAAATTTCAAAATTACCTTTTGTGATTTGTTTAACGAGTTTTCCATCAACATTATAAAGATAAATATGATTATAGCCATCTCGTGTAGATGTCCAGATAAATTGTTTGCCGTTTTCAAGAAAAGTTAAATCATCTGTTATTTCAATAAATGAGTTATTGTCTTCTTTAATTACACAATTTGAAGTGTTATCATTAACATTAATAAATAACAGTTCTAAATGATTTTGATGTCTGTTTAAAGCTTGAACACTGAGAATTCCAGCATTATTAGTCCATTTAATTCTCGGGATATACTCTCTGTCTTTTCCAGTATTAAGTAAGATATTTTGTTTGCTGCTTACATCGTATGCATAAATTTCAACTTTCGAATTTTCTTCTCCTGCTTTCGGATATTTATACTTTTCTTCTTTAGGATAAAGATCGCCATAGTAAGTCAAGTTGAACTCTTTAACATTCGATTCATCGAATTTATAATAGGCGATTTTTTTTCCGTCAGGCGACCATGCAAATGCTACATCCATGCTGAACTCTTCTTCGTATACCCAATCAGTTGCGCCATTAATGATGGAATTCTTTTTTCCATCCGTTGTGATTGCGGTTTCTGTTTTTGTTGCTAAATCATATAGGTAAAGATTGTTTTCTTTCACATAAGCTACTTGTTTATTGTCAGGTGAAAATTGGCAATACATTACTTTATCGTTTGATTCGATTTTTGATAGCTGTTTGGTTTTTCGGTTAAAAATAAAATAATTAGACTTGCTCGAATGACGATAAATTGCTTCTGTATTTGAAGAAATCAAAATGAGATTTTCATCAGCACTAAACTGATAGTTATCTATTGAAATAGTATCACCTTTAAAAGCTAAATCGTTTTTAGTTAGAATTGTTTCAATGGCTTTTCCATCTTTAAAATTATATTTTTCAATTTTAAAGATAGGTGTATACACTGATTTAGAATAATGTTCACCATTATTCATCGAATTAAAACCACTAACAGTTTTAGCAGATAATTTACGACTTGCCCATATATCTTCGATTTGTAAAAATCCTTTTTGAGAGAAGGTACAATTAGCAGTACAAATTAGAATTATAAATGGAAGGAATGTATTTTTCATAATTATGTTATTAATTTAATGAAATACAAATCTACGAATTTGTATTATTAGTAATTAGTTTATTAAATTTGCATTCCAATAAAAAATGAAAAGAAAACTTTTTACAACCTTTCTGATACTGAGCATAGGATTTCAATCAGTTTTAGCTCAAGTTAATCAAGGAAAGATTATTTATAAAATCGATTATCCCGGTATCGATTTACCAGCTGATCAAAAAGCCATGCTTCCATCGGAAAGCACTTGCTATTTTTCAAATAATAATTGTCGCACAGAAAGTGATGGAATTATGGGAATGAAAATGGTTACCATCTGTGTGAAGGATCAAATGACTATTTTAATGGATGTAATGGGTAAAAAAATTGCCATGAATCCACGTGATAATCAATCTATGAAAACTAAGACGCCAACAATTTCTTATTCTGATGAGATAAAGAAAATCGCTGGTCATAATTGTAAGAAAGCAACGTTGATTTTTGATGAAAATACAAAAATGATAGTTTGGTACGCTGAAGATATTACAGGTGGTGGTAGCTGGGGTGGTAATTTCAAAAATCTGAAAGGTGCACCACTAGAATATACCGCTGATTTGAATGGCATGTCGATGACAATGACTGCTAGCAAAGTTTCCGCAGAGAAGGTTTCTAAGAAGAAATACGAGATTCCTTCTGGTTATGAATTTATGACTCCTGAACAATTACAACGACAATTTAAATAAACCTTTTCGATTTTTATGAATTTTTTACTTCTTGCCTGTTCATTCATCGTTATGGTGATTTTTACTATTGGTGTTAAACTAAATCAACGTCCTAGCGAGTATGGTGGATTCGGCTTTAAAACAAATGTGTCTATGCGTAGCGAAGAGACCTGGCATGATGGTAATGTAACGTTTGGTAGGTATCTTATGATGATTGCTCCATTACAGATAGTAATTTTGATCGTTAGCGAACGGTATTTGCCAAATCACCCATATCGTATTTTTGCAGTGCTAGCAATCACTACGATAGTTTCAGTATTGTTTGCATATCTTTTAACGCAAAAAAAATTAAGAACCATCTATTTTAAAGATGGTAAACGTCGTCCGAATTCTTTTTAAAAATCATCAAACAATTTAGTTACTTTTGCTCCAAATTAAGAGTAAATGAGATCTATTCTATCATCAATTTTTGGAGTTTTATTATTGTGCTCCTCCTGTTTAGCACAAGAATATACAATAGAGTTCCCGCATCCCGAGACCCACTATGCGCATATTACGGCCACATTTAAAAAATGGAAGGGTGGTGATTTAGAAATCCATATGCCTGTATGGGCTCCTGGATCTTACCTTGTGCGTGAGTTTTCAAAAAATGTGGAATCATTTAGAGCTGCAGATGTAAACGGTAAGCAGCTTAAAGTGGTTAAAACAAGTAAGAACATATGGACTGTTTCAGCTGAGAAAGGAGACCTAAAAGTGGAGTACGATTTATATGCTAATGAACTTTCAGTCCGTACAAGTTATATTGATGCTGAGCATGCTTATTTAAACGGGACGAGTGTTTTTGTTTTTGCTAAAGAATATTTATCAAAAAAAGTTAATATAAAAGTTATTCCTAATAGCAATTGGAAAACTATTTCTGTTGCTTTAAATAAAACAGCTGGAGATAATAATTCTTTTTCTGCCGATAATTATGATGACCTTGTTGATGCACCATTTGAAATTGGAAATCATAAAGTATTCTCTTTTGAGTCCTGTGGTGTTAAGCATGAAGTTGCTATGTTCGGGAAAGCTAATTTTAATGAGGAGCAATTAAAAAAAGATATGTCTGTAATTACGGAGCAGTCGCTGAATGTATTTGGTGGTCCGCATCCTTGTAAATATTATTTATTCATTGTGCATAATCTTATTAATGGGGGAGGAGGCTTAGAACATAAAAACTCTACAACTCTTCAAACAGAAAGAAATGGTTATGTGGGTGATGATTATAAAGATTTTTTGACGCTTGTTGCGCATGAGTATTTTCATTTGTGGAATGTAAAAAGAATGCGTCCTAAATCACTCGGACCTTTTGATTACGACAATGAGAATTATACTAATTTATTATTTGTTTCAGAGGGGTTCACAGCATATTATGAAGATTTGATTGTGTACCGCAGTGGTTTTTATACGCGTGATGAGTTTTTACAGAAAGTAGCTAATTCATTTTCTTATTCCGACAACCAGCTAGGTGCCGCAATACAGCCTCTTAATGAAGCGAGTTTTGATGCCTGGATAAAATACTATCGTCCGAATGAAAATTCAAACAATAGCACGGTAAGCTATTATTCCAAAGGATCTGCAGTTGCTGCCGCATTAGATATGATCATTCGAACTAAAACGAATGCCAAGAAATCGTTGGATGATGTTATGCAGGTGCTATATCAGACTTACTTTTTAGGATACGATCGTGGATTTACGGATGCAGAGTTTCAACAGGCTGTAAGTCAAATAACGGGAATAGAGATGAAAGATTTCTTTAAAAACTATGTATATAATACGCAGCGTATTCCTTTTGATTCAATTACTACTGATTTTGGTTTGACGTTAGAAGATAATTTTGCTGACGAAGAAAAAGTTTATCTCGGAATTAATTTACAATCTGGTAAAAATACAATCGGATCGGTAGAGCGTAATTCGCCGGCATGGCTTTCTGGATTAAATGCAGGAGATGAAGTTGTTGCAATTAATGATATGCGATTTGCTGGTGATATGACGAGTGCGCTTTCTGATGTGCGCATTAATGATAACTTAGAAATATTAATTTCAAGAGGTGGTTTGATAAAACGATTTACGTTGAAAGCAACCAATACTCCGTATGTTAGTTATTATTTAGTACTAACGGAAGGCCTATCCGAAGTAAAGAAAAATATTTTAAAAAGTTGGTTGGGTGATTTGTGATTATTTACCAATAATTACAAATTCTGTTCTACGATTCTTTGCCATATTCACTTCTGTATCATTATCGGCTTTAGGTTTTGTAGCGCCAAAGCCTTTTGATGTAAGGCGACTTTTATCAATTCCTTGTTGAGTGAGATACGTTAACACAGCACTTGCTCTTTCTTCAGAAAGTTTTTGATTTTCCATCGGATTACCTGCATTATCAGTGTGTCCTTCTATAGATACCTTTAGTGATTTATTGATTTTTAAATATTCGGAAAAGTCCTCAATGATGTCTTTATCTTGCTGGTTTAAATCGCTCGAATTAGTGCTGAATAAAATATTATTTAACTGATATGGTTTTCCAACTTCAATCTTTTTAACTTCTACGTTTACTTTTTTAGGCTGATTAAGTGTTGAATCTTTCTTTGAAAAATACTGCGAATTGTAAGCGAGTCCTTCTTTTTTTACAGTTAGAATATAATCATCATCAAAGGCCACAACAGATGCATACTTACCAGTGATGCTATCTACTTTTACTTCTACTGTTTCTTTTGTCTTGACATTTTTTAATTCGATTTTAGCATTGGCTAATTCTGATTTGTCACCCTCAATTTCACCTTTTAAGAATAATACTTTATCCGGTTTTACTGTTTCAGGTAGATCAAATTCATAAATATCATAACCACCAACACCTTTTAAACTGTTAGAAGCAAAATAGCCTTTCTTACCATCTGTACTAACAAAGAAACCCACTTCATCTGCTTCGGTGTTGATAGGGTATCCAATATTAATTGGCTCCGACCAAGTACCATCACTTTTTAATTTACACATGTAAATATCAAAACCACCCATACCAGGTAAATTATCAGAGCTGAAATAGAATGTTCGATTGTCGGGATGCATATATGGTGTTTTCTCATTACCGACGGTATTTATAAACTTCGGTAATTTAGATGGAGCAGACCAACCGTTAGCCATTTTTTGCGTAACGTAAATATCACTGGTTTTATTAACTGCATCTCTATAACTTACAAAGTAAAGCGCTTTACCATTTGGAGAAATACTTGGCTGACTGTCCCAATATTTAGCATCGTTTACTAATGGGCTAACACTTTCTGGTTCTGTCCATGTGCCATTATTATTTTCGCAGGTATAGATATCGAAATTACCACCTTTATTCACGGTAAAGAAAAGTGTTTTATTATCAACACTGATGGATGCGCCTCCTTCGTTACCACTTGTTGACTTATTAAAAGGCAGTGGCATTGGTTCTCCTTTTGTGAAGGATCCATCTTTTTTCTCAGCAATCATAAATTTTTCTACGTTGCTAACTGTAACTGCTCCTTTTCGATTTTCATCAAACCTTCTTGTAAAAAAGCATAATTCATTATCAGGAGAAATGATTGCGAGATATTCAGGATCTCCAGTTGAAACGCTTTTTAATGCAGATGGATTAAACGGAACAGGATTCATCATGAGTTTTGCTCTTACTTTTTTAATCATCGCTTCAGACGCATACTCTTCGCGTACTTTACCGAAACTCAAGTATTCATCAAACAAGCGAATACATTCTTTAAATCGTTTTTGATTATAGTAATAATCGCCTAGATGATAATAAGCATCGGCAGAAGCATCAGGACAGAATCGAATGAGTGATTCATATGCGGTGTCCATTTCATCATCTTTATGAAACTGCATAGCAATATCGCCATATAACCACCACGCATTACCGTTAGTAGAATCCTCTTCAAGTGCTTTTAGTAAAATTTCTTTTATTTTAACAAATGACTCTCGTGATTGATTCGCTCTTTCAGCATCTTCATAATACTTCATCGATTTTTTTACGCTAGAAGTTTTACAAGATGCAGGATTTTGACTTAGAGCAGGTGTGAAAATGGTTGTAGCCCAAAGTCCAAAGAATGCAAAATATATTTTTTTCATTGCTGATTACGAATCACTACAAATATTCAATCAAAATAGATAACTATTTTTTATAGTGGATTATTGTTTCAACAAGTAGAAGTTTATAAAGTAGGGTTAATATTATTCATAAAAAATAAATGTTTGTAAATGGATATAAACGTTTATTAACCGAATAAATGATTTGTACGCGCTAATTTTGCGTATGGGGCGGAGGAGTGGTGGCCCCCTATGAAACCGTATTGTTGATTAATAGTTTCGCATAAAAAAGTCCAGATAAATTATTCTTACCTGGACTTTGTAATTAATAATTTTTAATTTATTCTTTCACTAATTTCAGACTCTTTGAACTGCCATTAGCATACTTTAATTGCAATGTGTAAATCCCCGATTTAAGTTCTTGTCCGATATTCAAATTAATATTAACCCCTTCTAAATCTTTTCGCTCAACAACTTTGCCTAAAATATCGTAAACTTCAAGTGAGAATTTTCCACCTTGATTATTAACGATAGTTATTTGTGAATTATTTGCAAATGGATTTGGCTGTGCAGTTATTGTAGTTAAATTATTTTCATTGGATTGCAAACTAGTAAGGTTGCTAATTACAAAATTATCTAAACCACCTTCTACAATATTAAATGTCGGACCGGGATCGCTGATGTTTACAATTAGACGCATCGTCGAAGTAAGAGGAAGCAAGCTACCAATCTGATAAGTTTGATTAAGCCAGGTACTTTGGCTAGGTTGACCTGCATAGGTGCGTTCTAATAGGATAGTTGATGATCCATTTGTAAGATAAATACTCATTGTATCATCAGGGGCGCCATTAGTAAATCCTCCGTTATAAAACCATCTTTTATAGCTTAGTGTTGCGTTTGAAGTATTACTTAAATCAAAAATAGGGGAGGTTAAAATGGTTGCACCTTGGTCTACATCATTATCCCAAGGACCACCACCACCATTATCAGTGACATAACACTGCTCGCCACAATCGCCAAATACATCATTTCCAGGGTTTGCAATATTATTCTGACTATTGGTCTGAATTGGAATACATCTCTCCCATGCATTAGGTGATGGACCGCTAACTGTCCAACCAAAGTCTAATGAGAAATCATCATAATAACCAGGGGTCAATGTAAAACTTAAAGGTGTTGCATCGACTTGTGAGAAGGAGCAAATTGTTTGATAGCCCCACTTACCAACAGTGATTGAATAGTTATCAGGATAGAATCCAATCAAAGAATACTGACCTGCCGCATTTGTTGTAGCAGTAACATCGAATTGAGTATTTGAAAAATGAACAGTTGCATTAGCAATCGGAGCTCCCGTTAATGAATTGGTAATAGTGCCTGTAGCCAATACAGTTGAAAAGCTAACTAGTTGCACATCGAGACTTGTTAAAATTCCACTTTGTAAGTTAACACCTGAAATTGTCTTTGATACATATCCTGGCTTTGAAAATTGAACATCATAAATTCCGGCTTCAGCAAGACCAGTTTTATACTCACCTGTTAATTTACTTTGCTTACTGATATTGGTATTTAAAATTTGAACGGTGACATTGTTGAGCGGCATTCCTGAAGTAGAATCTGTTACAATACCTTCCAAATAACAACCTCGTACATACGTAGGCGTTAGTACAAACAATCCGTTGTCAATATCGGAACAAACTATATTACCTGAGGGTAAAAATGGATAAACTCCCCAACAGCCGCTAAACCCTCCTCCAGATCCTTGGGGATAGGTATCGTAACTGCCAACAACAATCATGTTATCAGGTCTGCTAACATCTACAATGGCAATCCCATCTTTATACCAGCTAACAATTTCAAAATCATCAAGAGTATGCGTGTTATGAATAATTGATCCCGAACCAGGCGTTAGTTGAATTCTTCCAAGTTCAGTTATATTGTTTACGTCGGAAATGTCATATGCAGCTAGATATGAATCGTTAACTTCATCGGTGGTGAAAAGTATATTACCCGAATCATTTAGCCAAGAATTATGTGTGAATTGACTCGGCGTACTTTGAGTAGTTATTAAAATTGGGTTTGATTTATTGCTCACATCCATTACAGAAAAATAACCGTCATAAATATGACATCCATATAAAATGTCATTTCTTACATAGCCATCGTGGATGTAAGTCCCCGGGGTGTGACTAAGATAATTTGGATTCCACGGATCAGCTAAATCCAAAATCAATGCTGACCCATTAAATAAATTGCTACCGTATAGATAACAATATCCGTTATCAATATGTAATGCATGAATTGTATTTAATTGGTTATTGATTGCTGCATCTCCAGTATAATATTTTATAGGTACTGAGTCAGGTAAATACCCTAAATTCAGAATTTGTAATCCATCGCAACATCCTTCAGTAGTTACGTAAGCATAATTTTGCCATGTTTTAACCTCTCTCCAATCTGAATTAATCCCTGGGATGTTGAATTTTATAACTGGATTGGCTGGATTTGTAACATCAACTATCGACAAGCCTGTAAATGTCCCTACTAATGCATATTCATTACCTAAACTATCTACATAACCACCGATATTTGATAAGGAATAGTTATAAGGCAAATTGGAACGTAAACTGACATTTAATTGGGCAGATAACTGTAGGTAGGATAATAAAATAGAGACAATTGCTAAGAATTTTTTCATATAAGAGGTATCTTGATTGTTTTGGAGGTGTAAATGTATTGAAAACCTTTGTATAACAAAAAGCAAAGATGTTGGTTTGATGTTTTATAAGATTAAATGGTAACTGTTAAATAATTGATAATGTCATTACAATTTAGTTGGAATATTTGAAGGTTATCTATTTCTTTTATTATTTTGGTGCCTCAAAAAACTGTATTATGTCAAAATTTAAAATGTGTTTAGGAGTTTGTATTGCATTAGGTGTGGCTTTATCGGCTGCATTTATGGCTGATACAACTCCTTTGAAAGGAATTGATTACAGCGCTATTGATAAGTCTGTAAAACCTAATGATGATTTTTACCATTTTGCTAGTGGCACTTGGCTGAAAAATAATCCTGTCCCTGCAGATCAAAGTCGTTGGGGAAGTTTCGATGTTTTAGCAGATGAAAACAATAAAAAAATCAGAACTGTCATTGAGGAGGTTGCTAAAGATAAGACTGCAGCCAAGGGCACGCTACGACAGAAACTTCGTGACTTTTATAATCTTGCTTTGGATTCGGCAAAAGCTGATGCCCAAGGTATATCAATGATAAAGGGAGATATAAGTCGCATTTCCTCAGTAGCTACAAAAGAAGATTTAATTGTTTGTATGGCAGAAATGGGGTCTAAAGGTGTTGATAATGCGTTTGGATTTTATGTAAGTCGTGATTTAAAGAACAGCTCTAAGAATATACTTTATTTATCACAAAGTGGCCTTGGATTGCCAGATCGCGATTATTATTTAAAAGATGATGAACGTAGTGTTTCTATTCGTAAATCATATGTTAATCATATATCAAATATGTTTAATCTTTTAAGTTATTCTGAATCAAATAAGGTGGCAGAATCTATTTTGGCATTGGAGACCAAAATTGCAAATATATCTATGTCTAGAGTAGATATGCGTGATGAAGAAAAAACATACAATCCAAAATCAATAGGTGAATTAGCATCGATGAGCCCTGCTTTTAATTGGCAGCTATATATGAAGACTAATAAAATTCCTTTTAGTGATATGATTGTTGTTAATCAATTGGATTATTTCAGTGGTTTTTCAGATGTTTTTCAAAATACGGATTTAGCAACATGGAAAGATTATTTAATTTGGAAATATATCTCTGGTTTTGCAGGACAATTAAGCAGCGATTTTGTCAATGAAAGCTTTAATTTTAATGGTAAAATTCTTAACGGGACTCAAGTTATGCGTCCGAGATGGAAGCGTGCTGTTTCTGCTTGTGATGGTTCAATTGGTGAAATTGTTGGTCAACTATATATACAGAAATATTTTAGTCCGGATCTTAAAGTGAAGGTGAATGCAATGGTGAAAAACATTCTTGCTACTTATAAGGTTCGCATCACTAAGTTAGACTGGATGAGTGATTCGACTAAAGCAAAAGCACAAGAAAAACTGGCTAAGTTCAATACCAAGCTAGGCTATCCCGATAAATGGAGGGATTACTCTAAGTTGGATGTTAAGGATGATTCTTATGTTTTAAATGTACAACGTGCTGAAGCATTTGGATACAGAGAAATGATAGATAAACTTGGAAAGCCGGTTGACAAATCAGAATGGCAAATGCTACCGCATCAAGTAAATGCATACTACGATCCTACTTTAAATGAAATCGTTTTTCCTGCAGCAATTATGCAGCCTCCTTTCTATTATCCCGGTGCTGATGATGCAACAAACTATGGCGCACTAGGGGCTGTTATCGGACATGAAATAACGCATGGTTTCGATGATCAAGGTTGTAAATATGATGGAAATGGTAATATGTTAAATTGGTGGGGTGAGAAAGATAAAATTCAGTTTGATGATCGTGCAAAAACATTGGTTGACTGCTTCAATAAATACGAAGCTTTACCAGGCGCTTTTGTTAATGGAGAATTGACAATTGGAGAAAATATCGCTGATTTAGGAGGACTAAGTACTGCTTATTATGCGTTGCAAATGGCGAATGAAGGTAAGAAGCCTTTGACAATCCAAGGATTTACTGATGAGCAACGTTTCTTCCTTGCATTCGCTCAGGTGTGGAAACAAAATATCAAAGATGAAATGTTACGTAAGCGTTTACTTACTGACGTGCACTCACCAGCGAATTTCCGTGTGTTAGGTACATTATCAAACATGACAGAATTCTATAAAGCCTTTGGAGTTAAAGATGGCGATAAAATGTATAGAAGTGATTCTGAAAGAGCAAAAATCTGGTAAGAATAAAATAATACAGGTAATAAAAAAGGGAGCAACTTTAAATTGCTCCCTTTTTATTTATTTGATGTAATGAAGATTAAATCGCTTCTTCCTTTCTGCTCATACGCTTTCTCACATTCTCATCTAAATGCACTTTACGCATACGTAATGATTTCGGAGTGATTTCTAAGTATTCATCTTTCTCGATGTATTCCATACACTCTTCTAAAGAGAACTTAACCGCTGGTGCAATTCTAACGTTATCATCACTACCTGATGCACGCATGTTAGTTAATTTCTTTGCTTCACAAACGTTAATTAATAAATCATCAGGGCGAATATGTTGTCCAATAACTTGTCCTGCATAAACACTCTCAGCCGGATCAATAAAGAAGAAACCACGGTCTTGCATTCTGTCAATTGAATATGGAGTAGCAACACCTGATTCTTTCGCTAATAACACCCCCGAAATACGTCCAGAGATTGGACCTTTCCAAGGTTCATAGCTCTTGAAACGGTGAGCCATTGTAGCACGTCCTGCTGTTGCAGTAAGTACGTTACTACGTAAACCGATTAAACCACGAGCTGGGATTTCAAACTCTAAATGTTGTAAATCACCTTTAGGCTCCATGATTTTTAATTCGCCTTTTTTCTGTGTTACTAATTCAATTACTTTTCCAGCAACCTCATCAGGAGTATCAACCGTTAAATTTTCAACTGGCTCGTAACGTTGTCCATCAATCTCCTTCGTGATAACCTGTGGTTGTCCTACTTGTAATTCATATCCCTCGCGACGCATTGTCTCAATTAAGATCGATAAGTGAAGTACACCACGACCATATACTAAGTAAGAGTCAGGTGAATCAGTCTCCACAATACGCATTGCTAAATTCTTCTCTAACTCTTTGTATAAACGATCACGTAAGTGACGAGATGTTACAAAACGACCTTCTTTTCCGAAGAAAGGACTGTTGTTAATAGTAAACAACATACACATTGTTGGCTCATCAACAGAAATAGGAGTAAGGGCCTCAGGATTTTCAAAATCAGCAATTGTATCGCCAATTTCAAAGTCTTCAATTCCTGTTACAGCGCATAAGTCGCCACATGTAATTTCATCTGCTTTTCTACGTCCTAAGCCTTCAAAAACAAAGACTTCTTTGATACGCATTTTTTTAATACTTCCATCACGCTTTACAAGACTTACAGGTTGGTTTTCTTTTAAAGAACCACGACTGATACGTCCAATCGCAATACGTCCAACATAAGTAGAAAAGTCTAATGATGTAATCAACATCTGAGGCGTTCCTTCATAAATTGGTGGCTCTGGGAAATATTCAATAATCTGATCTAATAATGCCGTAACATCAGTAGTTGGGTTTTTATAATCATGTCCCATCCATCCTTGCTTTGATGAACCATAAACAGTAGGGAATCCTAACTGCTCTTCTGTAGCACCTAAATGGAAGAATAAGTCAAATACTTTTTCGTGTACTTCTTCTGGGCGACAATTTTCTTTATCAACTTTATTAATTACCAATACAGCTTTTTTACCCATCTCTAAAGCTTTGCTCAATACGAAACGAGTTTGTGGCATCGGACCTTCAAAAGCATCCACTAAAAGGATTACTCCATCAGCCATGTTCATTACACGCTCTACCTCACCTCCAAAGTCGGCGTGACCAGGAGTATCGATGATGTTAATCTTAGTTCCTTTATAATTTACCGATACATTTTTAGCAATGATGGTAATACCACGCTCTCTTTCAAGATCATTGTTATCAAGGATTAATTCTCCCGTTTTTTCATTGTCACGAAAGAGCTGTGTCTGAAGTAAAATTTTATCTACTAAAGTTGTTTTGCCATGATCGACATGGGCAATAATTGCAATGTTTCTGATTGATTGCATGCTAATTTATCTGCAGTTTGGTTAATTTCCTATTTCTTCCGACTTTTAATCTAAATACAACTAACTGAAAGGCAGCCGAGTACGAATAGGTTGCTAAAATTCGGAGTGCAAAGGTAGGGCTTTTCTTTGGGTCTTACGCCAAAAACGAATCAGAATGTGCTAGAAGTAACAATTTGTTTAATCAGGCAAGTAATTTAATGGCCATTTCATGGGCCTGAACTCTTATTTCGGGAATAGCGGTAGATTCCCATAAAATGCCTCGTAAGCCAGAACCAATGGTAAACAAATTAGGCACTATTTCACCGTCCTTATTTATGATTTCTCCATTGCCTGTAGCATTAAATCCTAATGATAATGGATCCTTCATGATTAGTCCAGATGCCAACATGTTTTTTAATAAAGGATTTTCAACCTTATTAAAATCTCCTTCAGGTCCAATACAATTAATAATACGTTGAGCATTTTTGGTAATGCTAGATTCTGTAGATTTATCAAAAAACCGGATTGTTAAATCATTATCATTTTCCTCTATTACTTCTAATTTCCCAGCGTAAAGTTCTATTTGATTGGAATCGATTAATGATTGAATAAATTCATAAACTTCGTTAGGTAAACGATGACGGAGTTTAGTCCAACGATGGTTAATATGACGTAAGAATCGATTTTTTTGTTCGATGGGAAGCTCCTGCCAGATTTTCTGTGTAAATGGTCTTACAGCTTCTAAAACAGGCTCATGCCATTCGGTATGATCGATAGCAGATCTGATTTTCGACTTTAGCTCGCTATAAATTTCGTGTATGTCAGATGCTGGTGCTTTCTCCGGATGCGGTACTGATACTCTAGTAACAGGATGGGCCATTGGAATAGCTCCATGTTTGGACACTACTATAATTTTATTTTTAAATCCCTGATCAATTAAACTTATTACAGTGTCGACCATTGTTAATCCTGCACCTACGATGAAAACGGGTTGGGCCGGGTTGATTTTCTCAACCGCTCTCTCATCCCATGGATTTATAAAAACTTTACTTGAATGCTTTAAATTAGTAATTCCAGGAAGCGAAATTGGAGGTTGGTTGCCTGTACATAAAACTACTTTTTTCCCTTTTAATGATTCATTATTTTTTAATTTAATTTGGAATACCCCTTCTTCTCTAATAATATCAATTACTTCATTATTTATTAAATCGAATTGTATATTGTCTTTTGAAGAATCCAATAAAGATTGGTATAGTTCGTTGAGATAGTCTCCATACATTTTACGAGGTACAAACTGTTCTCCTAAATTTTCATGATGATATTCGCTGTATTCAGGTTTCGATAATATCCAATTAGTAAAATGGTTGGCATCAGAAGTAAAAGCACTCATTCTTGACACACGAACATTCAGTAAGTGATTATTGTTTTTAGTAGAATAGGCTATTCCTTTACCTATTGGGTAGCCAGCATTAATCAAGGCTATTGATAAAAAAGAGGTTGCTTTTTCAATTGAATTAGCCAACAAAATTAATCCAGCAGCTCCACCACCAACAATAACCAGATTATAGTGTTTATTCATATTAAGTTTATAAATCCTATAAGATTAGTAGGAGAAACAAATTTAATACAATTAAACACTAAATACAACTTAAAATTTGTTGAATGAAGTTATTTCTTAGGTGAGCGTGATTTTGACTTGGTGGAGTTCGAAGTCTTTTTTTTCAATGCTTGTTCTCTGATTAAAATATCGTTCAAGCTTAATTTGTCAAGTATTGATCCTGTGGCTTCTCTAACCTCTGAAAAAATATTTTTTAATCCGCAAAAAGCTTCGTTTTCGCAATCTTCGCATGGTTCGTAATAATTAGAAGAAACACATGGTAGAAGGGCGATAGGTCCATCAAATAATCGTACTACTCTTCCAATTGTTACATTGGAAGGTGGGATTAACAGGTTATAACCACCATTCTTACCTTGTTTACTTTTTAAAATTCCATCATGTTTTAAATCAAGCAAAATCGCTTCTAAAAATTTTCTTGGAATTGATTCTGCCAATGAAATGGCTGATGTGTGAACAGGAGTTTTAGGGTCTTGCTTCGCAATGTATTCTAATGCCTTTAATCCGTATTTTGCTTTTTTCGATAACACGTCACGAATTTAACAATTCAATTGAAGTTTTTCTAATAATTCAAAAATGATAATTTATCTTTGAAGTCAATTATGAAACTTGAAAAATCAATTTCGATAGGAGAGCTGGCCAAAATGGTTGGAGGTAAAGTAATAGGCGATGAGAACGCAATGGTATTAGGCATTAATGAAATTCATCGCGTTGAGAATGGAGATTTGACATTTGTTGATCATCCGAAGTATTACGATAAAGCATTAGGCTCAGCTGCTACTTTTGTAATCATCAATAAAATGGTAGATGCGCCAGCAGGTAAAGCACTTATTTATTCCGATGATCCCTTCCGTGATTATGTTTGGCTTTGTAAAAATTATATGCCATTCATTCCGTCATCAAGCAATATACATCCAACGGCAAAAATAGGAGACGGGACAGTTATACAGCCAAATGCTAGTGTTGGGCCTTATGTTACCATCGGTAAAAACTGTTTGATTCATAGTGGTGCCGTTATTTATGATCATTCAGTAATCGGCGATAATGTCGTTATTCATGCTAATACTGTTTTAGGTGCCGATGCGTTTTATTTTAAACGTCGTCCTGAATTCTATGAAAAGATGCATAGCTGTGGCCGTGTTGTCATTCATGATAATGTTGAGATAGGAGCATCTTGTACAATCGACAGAGGTGTTTCAGCTGACACGATTATTGGAGAAGGATGCAAGCTGGATAATCAGGTTCACGTTGGACATGATACTGTCATTGGAAAGAATTGTTTGTTTGCAGCACAGGTGGGAATTGCTGGTTGCGTTAATATCGAAGATGAGGTAATACTTTGGGGACAAGTAGGAGTTCAAAAGGATCTGACTATTTCAAAAGGAACAATTGTTCTAGGTCAGAGTGGTGTTACTAAATCAATTAAAGCAGGAACTTACTTCGGAACACCTGCTAAAGATGCGAGAGAGAAGATGAAAGAACTGGCGTATTTAGGTAAGTTACCTGAATTGTTTGATAAAGTTCGATAATACATAACTGTTATACTGAATATGGCTGGTGAAATAGAAAATATAGCTGGAATGCAATCGGAGCTGAACGTTAAGAAACTTCAGTTGCATTGGCTATTGCAGATTACAAAGGCAATTAATTATGATTTGCCAGCTCCTCAGTTATTTGAGGTTTATCAGTCTGTACTGAAAGAACATCTCAAGATAAACAAACTCATACTTTATATTCACGAGCATCAATGGCATTGTATGCTAAAGTATGGTGTTCCAGATGATTTTCAACTTGATTTGAATGAAGCACGACTTGCAGAAATAGAAAAAATAATGACTACCGGCAGTGATATGCCTGAGTGGTTATCGTCTTTCGAAACAATTATTCCTGTTAATCATAATAAACAACAATTAGCATTTGCTTTTATAGGTGCTAGTACACACGAGGATATATTGAACCTCAAAGATGTGATTCCTTTTATTCATACCATCACAAATATTATTGTTGTTGCCATTGAGAATAAGCGATTGACAAAAGAGTCGATTCGTCAAGCGCAAATTGAGAAAGAGTTAGAATTAGCTGCACGTATGCAAAGTATGTTGTTTCCTGCTCATATTCCTCATAACGCTCGTATTGATTTGGCCGCAACCTACCTTCCACATCAAATGGTAGGTGGTGATTACTACGATTATATTGAACTGAATGAAGATGAGATATTAATTTGCCTCGCGGATGTTTCTGGGAAGGGAATTTCAGCAGCATTGTTAATGTCGAATTTTCAAGCCAACTTAAATGCAAAGGCGCCATTGTCAAAGTCTTTAATGGAGCTTGTGAATGATTTAAATGAAAGTGTAAATAAGTCCGCTAAAGGGGAGAAATTTATAACAGTTTTTTTAGCAGTAATTAATACGAAAGAGCGTGTTCTTAAGTATGTCAATGCAGGACATAATCCACCATTGATTTATTGTGGAAATGAGTTTCACTTGCTCGAAAAAGGTACTACTGGTTTAGGAATGTTTGATGAGTTACCATTTATTCATGAAGGTCAAATTGCATTTGAGCCTGGTTCAACTTTGTTTTGTTATACTGATGGAGTAGTAGAGCAAGAAAATTTAAAAGGTGATGTTTTTGGTGTTGATGTTCTTATGGACTTACTTCAGAAAAATCATCTGGCTAATTCAATGAAAGACCTTCACGTTGGAGTAATTAATTCCTTCAATGATTTTAAAAAGTCGGTTGATCCGATTGATGATGTAACGCTTTTAAGTTGCAGAATGCTGATTTAATTCTTGCTGTTGATGTTCGCTGTAATAAATATCGAATGCAACTAAGCAAGCAATGAATCCCCAGAATGGTACTGCTAATTTTTCTGTATCCAGGAAGTAATTTAGTCCCCCGTGAATGATATAGGTAACTAATCCTAAAACAAGTCCTTTTGTAACGACTCTAGTGTTTTTATTGGTACACATTCTTAGAAAAGAAGAGGTACGTTGAAGTAATACTGCTAATATTAAAATAAAAGTAACGGGACCGAGTATACCCTGTTCGGAAAGCGGACCTAGATACTCGCTATGTGATCCACCGCCTTCTGCGAAATTTGTACTGATACCAGATCGCTCTGAATGCTTTTGAAACTGACCATATTGAAACATGTATGTCCCAGGTCCATAGCCAAGTAATGGTTTTTCATTAAACATTCGCAACGCACACGACCATCTATTAAGTCGCTCTATATTTGAATCATCCGTTGAAATATTCCCAATGGACTGAACATGCTTTGCATAATCAGTAGAGGATGTTTTGTCGTTGCGCTCCAAATACATCGTTATTTCCACATGGAATAATGCATAAGTAAGAACGACTAATCCTATTCCGGTATAAACTACCCAGTTTTTTATTTTTAAAATGTAAATGAATAAACATCCCAGCGCACCCGCCAATGCAACCCATGCAGCACGTGTATAGGATAGGATAATTGCAGTAATCAATAAAGCTGCAACAATTAAAATGAAAGTCTTTAGTGTTTTATTGATTTTATTCTCAAATAACAATGCAATGATTACAGGAATAAACAAGGCGATAACTGCTGCATAAGCTGTGTGGTCATTGTAATAAGGCACCATTGCAATATGTGCATTTTGTTCGGTAAATCCAGCAGACGCCTGATTAAGCATTGTAATAATACATACAGCTAAAAGCGGTAATAAATAAGCCCATAAAAATTTATGAATATTCTGTTTCTTAATAAAAAGATAGAGCAACGAAAAGTAAAATACGCTAACATAACAATATCTGGCAAGGGTAGACTTAATAGAAACTACAGGCATTGTACTCGTTAATGTTGTTATTGTATACCATCCAAGATGAATAAGAATGATCCAGGTGACAGGATGTTTTAGAATACGTTTGTCTAGGCCTCCTTCCGCAAGAATTTTTATCCAAAAAATCAAGAAAATTCCAAACATAAGCGGTTCTGAAGGCAAACTAACGCCTATGCCTATTCCCGTTTTAGCTAAATTAATTGAGAAAGGGGTTACTAATACTGCAAGGTATATAAGAAGGTCAAAACGAAAGATAGCAGCAATTGTAAGTATAAGTAAGAAGGGGATAGCTAAAGCAAGAATATATCCTTTAACATATCCATAAGCAGTAAAAGATGCTATTAGAATTGTCAGGATATAAAACCAAGTGACCTTGGATTTGTCAAGCTGAAAAAAGCCTTCTTTCATGCTTTGTTATTGCAGCTGACTTTTTAATTTATCTCTGTATTGTTCGATATATACAGCTGAAACGATAGCAATCAACATGGCAGACAAAGTGAAAAGAATCATCACAATGGCACGTTTAGGAGAGTCCTTCTTCTCTGGTACTAAAGGGGGAGAAACCATATTGTGAAAATTCAATTCTTTTTTAGCATCGTTAATTGCTGCTTCATAGTTCTTTCTGTAATTAGTATATGCATCGCGACTATTCCGAACAACTTCTTTTAAGGTCATGTATTCAGCACCTTTTGATTCTAAATACTGTTGAGCCTTTGCCATATTTCCATTTACACCACCAGCTGCCATCGATCGATAATATTCTCTTGAAAAACTACCTATTTGCGACTCAAAATCAGTAATACCTGTGCTGTCACGTAATGCAGTAATGGCATTGTCCAATGAGTCGAGTAGTAATTTCTCATTCTCCATTGATTTCTTATTAACTTCCGCTACTTCTAATGCGCGAGTATGGATTAATGAAATAGCTTTTACGTCCATGAAGTGTATTAACGACTGACATATGCGCTGCGCCATTTTAGGGTCTTCGTCGATGACATCCACTTCAATCGCTTCATACTGGTTTTTGCTAACTGAAATATTTTCATTTAACATCTTCATCATCTCATAACGAGGGAATCCATTAACTGAATCAATTTTATAATGTTTAAATAAATGAAGTTCTTTTACTAAACTATCTCTAACATCTTCCGAGTTTAATAGCTGAACCATTTGTTCCGTAGGCGTTTCTTTGGAATATGGTGAAAGATTTGCAGGATATAAAACTGCAGAGGATTTGAACATTGGCTTCATGAAAATCGGAAGTGAAATAATAAATCCAGCGACAATTGAACCGAAAAAGCAAATGCTTAAATGCTTACGCCACTTTTTTATTATTCGAAGTAAAATAATTGTACTCATTTGTCCACTTTCTGACTGACTCATAGTTTTTAAATTTGAAGCACAAATTTAAAGGAAATATAATAGGGATTAAAATATTTAATACCCTAAAAATCAGTGGAGTTAAGAATATTTTTAAAGACGATTGTCCTATTGTTGTTCTGATTTTAAAAGTCGTATCAGTTCAAATGGCCTTATCAGCTTTAATCCTAAGGCAATTAAAAAGCTAATAAGAAATCCAATAACACCTTTGATAAACCAATTCGATTCGAAGTTGCTTAAGACAAAAAACAAGTAGAATGTTGCGCTAATGTGAATCACATATTTTAATGCTAACAACTTCTGAAATTTAAAATTGAAAACTTTATGTGCTAAGAATATTTGTAGTCCTGCAGAAGTAAACTGAGTAATCATACTGGCATATGCTGCGCCTAACGAGAAATATCGAGGAATTAAAATCAGGTTAAGTACAATGTTTAATACCATTCCTGAAAGTGCAATAATGTTTAGGTATTTTAAATTACCATTGGCCGTAAGCATCGTTCCGAAAATATAAACGGAGCTAATTGCTAAAAAGCAACACATCACAATTCTAAATACGGCTGCTGAAGCATCTACATGCGCATGATAAAGTAAGCCCATAATATCATGACTGAAATAGAAACAAAATGCTATTAATGCAATAGCTGGGATTGCGATAAATGAGAAGGAAAGTTCTGCTAGTTCTTGTAAAGGCTGCTTCTTTTTTATCATATGCGAAAACATTGGAAGTAGTAATCCGCTAAATAAATAAGCAATCATGTTTGATGCATCAAGTAATCGGTAACTCTGCGCGTAAATACCCGCTTGTTCTGCACCATTCGGAAGTAATCGTTCAATCATAACCGAATCAATACGGTTGTAAAATGTCATGAGTAATATTAAAATAGCGAAGGGGTAACTATGCTTGAGAACGATAAAGAAAAAGGTAGGATTCCATTGCAGCTTTCGAAGCTTCGCTTTTTTGGCTACAATGATAAAGGTGATTGCGGCGGTGATTACGTATGCCAACGTTTGGGCCCAGACAAACCATTCTATTTTAAATTCATCACCTGCAATATGTCCCCAAATCAGCAATGAACATATGATAATCATGATGGCTCTGTCGAGAACAGAAATCATACTATCAATTTTAAACAATTGTAGTCCCGCAATATTAGATCGTAAGTAAAGAATAAAGGAAATTAATGCCTGGTTAATTAGCATCACCAGCAATATTCCAAGTTGCATTCCTTGATAACCTAATATCCATGCTACACTTAAGCTAATAACGGTGTAGGCTAGTGCAAGAACTAAACGAAGCATAATAATTCCACTCAAATGTTTTTCAAGTAAATGATTATGCATTGCAATATTTCTGTTGTTGTAGTTGGTAATACCTACATCAAGAATAATATTAAATAGAAAACTAAGGTTAAATAAGGCTGAGTAAATTCCGTACGATTCAGCACCAACTGTATTTTGAACGGCTCTGTCGATGCCTAGAATCCAAAACGGCTTAATGAGCAAATTAAGGAAAAGCAAAAATGCCAGGTTGGTGATAAATTTCTTTTGCATGACTTGATTCTTGTACAAAAATAAACCAATTTCGGAGAGTAATTAGCAAATGCATATAAATGTTAGCCTTACATTATAACAAAGAAGTGATTGAAGCTGGTGTTGATGAAGCCGGTCGTGGTTGTTTAGCGGGACCTGTTGTTGCTGCTGCAGTCATTTTGCCACCTAAGATTCAGCTGGATTGGTATGATGTATTAAACGATTCAAAGAAGCTACCTGAAACAATGCGCGATAATTTACGCGTGTTGATTGAGAAAGAAGCGCTGGCGTGGTCGGTAGCAATGATTGATGCTCCAGAGATTGATCGAATTAATATTTTGAATGCTACTTACAAAGCCATGCATAAAGCAATTGCAGGCTTACATGTACAACCTGAACTTTTACTTATTGATGGTAATCGTTTCAAAAAGTATAAAACCACAGAGCATAAAACAATTGTTAAGGGTGATGGACTTTATTTGTCGATAGCCGCAGCTTCTATTTTAGCTAAAACTCACCGCGATGAGTTGATGAAAAAGCTTCATGCTGAGTTTCCACAATATGCCTGGGATCGTAACAAAGCATACGGAACGGAAGTCCATGTTAAAGCTATTATGCAATACGGATTAACTCCTTATCATCGTAAATCTTTTCAGTTAAAAGATCAGCAGCTAGAGCTTTTTTAATTCGTTATTATATTTTATATCCTCAAGCATTTTATTAACAAATCGACCTTTTTTCATTCTGAAATTAATATTTTATTTTTTTATAATTTAATTTTGACCACCGTTTTTCAAGCAATCAATCAGTGATTAGTAAATTTTAATTTGCAATAAATCAATGATCGTTTTGCTAAAGTCGAAAGTGAATACATTAAAATGTTTTTTAAATATGAGTAAAGAGTTAACTGTTTTTGAAGAAAAGAACATTCGTAGATTTTACGATGCCGAGAATGAAACATGGTATTTCTCATTGGTAGATATTGTTGGTGCATTAACCGATTCTGTTAACCCCACAGATTATCTCAAAAAGATGAGAAAACGAGACGACGATTTAAATTCCTACCTGGGGACAAATTGTCCCCAGGTAGCGATGGTCGTCAATGGGAAATCCAGAAAGACCTTAGCTGGCAATACCGAAAATGTTTTAAGATTGGTACAGGCGATTCCTTCCTCGAAGGCTGAGCCATTTAAACTATGGTTGGCGAAGGTAGGGCATGAACGTTTAAAGGAAACCCAAGATCCAGCATTAGGTATTGAAAGAGCACGAGAAAATTGGCGAAAAAAGGGTAGGAGTGAGAAATGGATTCAACAACGAATGGCTGGTCAAGTGATTCGAGATAGACTCACGGATTATTGGAAGGCAAATGGTGTAGAAAACTTTAATGAATTTGCATTTTTAACGAACATTATTCATCAAGAGTGGACAGATTTAACGATAAACAAGCATAAAGAACTCAAAGGATTAAAAACACAAAATTTGCGTGATCACATGAGCGAAACAGAATTGATTTTTTCATCCTTGGCCGAGATGGCAGCCAATTTTATTTCTGAAAAGATAAGCGCAAATGGATTGGTTCAAAATGCCAAAGCAAGTAAGAAAGGCGGTGCTATTGCGAAGCGTGCACGTGTAGAGTTTGAGTCAAAAACAGGAAAGAAAATAATTACGAGCGATAATTTTCTTGCACCTTCTAGTGTCAGAAAAAGGAAAAAACTTAAATGAAAAAATAATCAATAACTGTTATTGCTTGATGATTTTTTTGTTGGTTGTTTTACCATTTAAAAACTTTATCTGAACAATATAAATTCCATCATTCAAATCGCTGATTGAAACAGATGATTGTTTCGAGTTTAGTTGTTCCGAATAAACGATATTTCCTTGAGTACTGTAAATGTTGATTTGAGAAATTACTTCTTCACTTTGGATATTAATTTCAGCACTTGATGGGTTAGGAGCGATGTTAATTCTATTCTGATCTATTTCAGAAATACCAGTGCTATTATTCGTACGGATAATATTTATCGATCTGCAATTGTCAAAGTTTCTCATCAAGTCGAAATACATACCATCTGCAAATTGAATGGAGTCCAGGCTGTTTTGTTGACCATTATAAAGTGAAGCTCCAACGATATAATCACCAGTGCTGTAATAAAAAGTCATGTTGTTCGGGTCGATTGCAGAACCTGCATTTAATGAATAACCATATCCAAATAAAGATGATGAGGACAAGACAGTAACAACACCCGTTGAAGGATTTATTTTTCCTAAACGAATAGTTGTCGAGTCAATAACAAACGGATTTACACTGCTAAAATAATTTGTTCTAACTAATCCATAAAGAGCGGTATCAACACAACTATAAGTGAAATTATCAAAATGACTATTAGCAGGTAATACCATAGTAGTGTTTGAATAAACATTTCCTGTGTACATATCCACACCTACAAGATTAGATCCTGTAGAGTAATAATAAACCATCTGATAAGGATCGATTGCACTACCTGCTAACGCATATCCTTGTCCGATTGAATTGGGAGATATTTGAGTTATTGTTCCAGTAACTGTATTGATTTTAGCGAGGAATAACTGACCTACATTTTGGTTTAATGTTGAATCATAATAGTTGTTTCTTGCTAAGCCATACATCGTACTATCTCCATTGCAAAATCTGAAATTATCAAAATAGCTAGAGGCAATCGGATTATTAATAGTTGCCTGATTAATCATTTGTCCGTTGCCTGAGTACAATGTATTTAGTTTGTTGTTAGACCCAACAAAAATATAGGTAGAATCATAAGGATTTAGTGCTGCACCAGTCAAATTAATTCCCATTTGATAGGTGTAATTCCCCAAGTTAGAAACAAATCCATTGGTTGTATTTAATGTACCTAAACGAACAGTTGCAGAATCGAACACCTGAGAGATAATACTCGAATCAATCGGATTGTAAACGTAGGAATAATAGTTTTGACGCACGATTCCATATAGGCTATTGCTAATCTGACCAAAGCTAATAGTATTAAATGCGATTAGAAATGTAAGTGTGTAAATGATTCTTTTCATGGGGATTGGTTTTGTGCGTTAAGCAAATATAACAACTATTTGCAGTCAATGTAAATCTAGTATTTTTGATATCCTAATTGTTTATTTTTGCCTCATGCAGCAGAATATTATCTTGTCAGATTTAGAGAAGCTTAATCTTAAATCATCGGTGCTTGAGTCGTGTTTGAGTATAAAACGAAATCAAATTAATGAGCTGACAGAAATGTTGCAATCGCTAAAGTCTTCCGTAGAAAGTAATGAGAAAAGCTCAGCAGGCGATAAGCACGAAACAGGACGAGAAAATGCCAATCAGACCTTGTTGATATATGGCGATCAGCATCGTAAAGCAATGGAAGATTTAATGGTGTTTATGATGATAAAGCCTGATAAGTTAATTGATACCATTCAGCTAGGAGCTATTGTTATTTTGAATGATTTAACCATTTTTATCGCGGATAATATGGGTAAATTAACGGTTAATGATATGCCCGTAAATATCCTTTCTCCCAAAGGTCCATTTGTTCAATGCATGCTTGGCAAGTCCCAAGGATTTGAATTCAAGTTTAATAATAAAGACTTTAAAATTGTTGATGTGTTTTAATACTTTTGTCATACTTCTATGCTAACAAACAACGACATTCTTAAAAAGCTACGTGTGGCACTAGAGCTTCGTGATGATGATATCATCGAAATCTTAAAGCTTAGTGATTTCGAAATTTCTAAAACTGAACTTAGCGCATTATTCCGAAAGGAAGATCATCCGAATTATAAAAAATGTGGCGATCAGCTTTTGAGAAATTTTTTAAATGGTTTGATTACTTACAAGCGAGGTCCAAGACAAGAAAAGTAAATTATTTCTTTTCCGTATCGTCTGAGTAGGTATAAAAATAATGTTCAGCGCACCTGCCTTCGCTATTTATTTTGCTCATCGCTCTCCAACGATTTTTATCATCCAAGATATAATCTTCCATTTCCGTTAATGTTGGAACCGGTTTTTCACTTTTTAAAACCCACACCTCCGTATTTGTTTTTGTTTTGCCTTTGTAAAATGATTTGTAGGTAATGCAATCATTCGGACTATAACAAGTTGTATTTAAAAACTCATTGCCCAATGAATCTAAAACAATGCGTTGTTCAACGCTCGGAACTGAATCACCAGCAAATGACCAATACACCACTTTTCCTCGTAAAGCAGTATCTTTTACATGTAGAAAGGCAATCTTTAAAGTAGAATCGGCCTTGAATAAAGTATCAGCAAATAAAGTTTTGTTGTATTGATAATACAGCTTATTAAACCAAATCAAATCTCCTTGCTTATTACGTGCTACTTTACGAGTAAGTTGTCCGTTTGAATTGTAATCGTAAGTAATATACAATGTGGGCTCCGTAGGAACTTTTGAAAACTTAACCTTCTTTATTAATTGTTCTTGTCGGTTGTACGTAGAAACCGACAATGTATCACAATTTTGGTTATCACAATTGCACTTGATTTCTACACAAGTATTTTGTGCGTTGGATAATAATGAAATCAAACAGAACAAGAATGCTACGATCAATTTTCTCATGCTGCAAAGGTAGTACATATAAAAAAAGGTGCCTCGCGACACCTTTAAAATTTATTTGATAAAGATTTTACTTCGATAAATATCATTTTCTGTCATGACCATCACAAGGTAAACTCCTGGAATAATTCGCTCTGTATTAATCGTATTACTGCTTGTTGGAGTTTTTAATTCTTCTATCATCGCACCACCGCAGTTATACAAACAAATGTTCTTTAGTTCAATTCCGTTGTTGGCGTCAATTCGGATATATCCATCACCGTTATACAATTTAATTTGTTGTGCATTTCCCATTTCTTGTACTCCAACTGTGTTGATGATAACAGGGGTAGAGATTGCTGGACATCCAATCGAATCAGTAATAGACACGGTATAGGTTCCATTTTGAGTTACGGTGTAATTTTGTGTGGTAGCATTTGCAATCGGCTGTCCATTATAATTCCACTGATATGTGAATGCTAATGATGAGGAAAGATTTAATCCATTTGCTGTAATTACAGGCGCTGTAGTAGCCTGAAAGAATGGAACATTGGGAGATAATGTAATGGTATTAAATGTTGCTGTATTTCCACTGCTTGTCTGATCAGGAACTGTAGTGCCTGATGCAATATTAAAATTCCAATAACCAACCAATCCGGTTGAAGTAGGAGAGATATGACGATTGTAACCTGCTAAAATTTCTGCCTGAGGCTTAGCAATATTCCAGATTCGTACTTCGTCAATTTGTCCGTTGAAGGCTCTTGCATCTGACTGTGCTGCATCGCTCAAACGACCAATACGCATCGGATAAGCGGTGTTGGGTTTCATCGTTCCATGGAAGTATTGAGATGCTACTTTTATTCCATTGACAAAAAGTCTTGAAGAGTCACCATCAAAACTTGCTGCTACGTGGGCCCATGTATTGAGGGTTAATGTATTTGCAGGTGATACTATAGGTTGCCAGCTCATTGTATTTCCAAGTGTGTCAACTCCACAAAATGTGAATGATAATTGTCCTGATCCACCACAACGTAAAACGAATCCTTGTTCGCCGTTTAAACTCCAACTATGCTTACATGCAATAGAATTGCTATAGTGGTTGGGTCCGAAAGCGGATGGTTTTATCCAAGCCTCCACTGTAATAGCAGAATCTAATTGTAAATTGTTATCTGTAGTAAATGAAACGTAACTAGTTGTCCCATTCAGTGTAATAGACTTTGTATTGGCAGTGCATTGTGCTAATAATAATTGGGGAATCCCAACTAACATTACTGCCAATAGTATAATTTTTTTCATATGTTGGTTTTTCAGGAATTGTAAAGATAAAATTTTGTTCGAAAAATAACAACCATCTATGATTATCTTTGCCCCATGAATCACCCAGGAAGTATCAATATAGCAGATTATACCTATGAGCTGCCAAATGAAAAGATTGCTGCTGCACCGACATCCGATCGTGGAGATTCAAGGTTGTTGGTTTATAATAATGGGATGATTAATGATCAGATTTTTACTTCCATTAAGTCCTTTTTACCATCTCCATCTACGCTCGTTTTTAATAATACGAAAGTCGTTAAGGCCCGCCTATCATTTCAAAAAGATACAGGAGCTAATATCGAAGTCTTTTGCTTAGAGCCTCAAAAAGGAATTACCGTTGAACAATCATTTGCTAAACGTGATACTACCAACTGGATTTGTATGATTGGTAATTCAAAAAGGTGGAAGGAAGAGGTTTTGAATTTGAAGGTGCTTGTTGCAAATACAGAAGTTGTTTTGTCTGCTACGCGTTTGGAAAACTACGGACAAGAATCGTTAATTCAATTTACATGGAATAATCCTGATTTTTCTTTCAGTGAGATTTTAGAAATAGCAGGCGAACTTCCATTGCCGCCTTATATGAATCGTACAGCAACTGCGGATGACCGTGTCCGTTATAATACTGTTTATGCTGTTTACGAAGGATCTGTTGCGGCTCCAACTGCAGGACTTCATTTTACCAATGAATTATTGCAGGATTTAACATCAAATGGTGTTGAAACGCTTGATGTTTTATTGCATGTAGGAGCGGGTACATTCAAACCCGTGAAGGCCGATAGTATGAAGGATCATGATATGCATGCAGAACGCATTAAGGTCAGCATAAATACTATTGAGAAACTGAATCAACAAAAAAAGAATCGTAAGATAATTCCCGTAGGTACAACATCCACCCGAACACTTGAAAGTCTTTATTGGATGGGTGTTCAAATTATTGAACATCGTCATCAAGCAGGTGATTTTTCAGTTAGCCAGTGGGAGCCTTATGAATCGAAAAATAATTTTACTGTTGATGAGGCATTGACTGCATTAATCAATTATGCAAAGCAAAATGAATTAGATTTTATTGAAGGCTTTACGCAGATAATCATCGCTCCTGGTTATGAGTTTAAAATCATTGATGGTTTAATCACCAATTTTCATCAGCCACAGAGTACATTGTTGTTATTAGTTGCAGCTTTAATTGGTAACGATTGGAGAAAAGTATACGAACATTCGTTACAAAACAATTATCGTTTCCTAAGTTATGGCGATAGTTCTTTGCTGCTTCCTTAATTAGCATTCAGGTACGTTCACCGAAATATTTGTTGCGAGTCCTCCTTCGGAAGTTTCTTTGTATTTCGCACTCATATCCTTTGCTGTTTCCCACATGCTCTTAATCACATCTTCTAGGCTTACTCGAGCTGATAATGGATCGCTTTCTAAAGAAATATTCGAAGCAGTGATAGCCTTAATAGCACCCATACTATTTCGTTCAATACAAGGAATCTGAACTAAACCACCAATAGGATCACACGTTAATCCGAGGTGATGCTCCATTGCAATTTCTGCAGCCATTAATACTTGTCCTGGACTTGCACCTAAGCATTCAGCTAATGCAGCAGCAGCCATCGCACTGCTAACGCCAATCTCTGCCTGACAACCGCCCATCGCTGCACTAATCGTTGCATTCTTTTTAAACAGCGTTCCAATCTCACCAGCAGTAATGATAAATCGTACGATCTTATCTTCTGAAAAATCTTTCTCGAAACAATAAGCATACATCAATACAGCGGGAATCACACCTGCGGCACCGTTAGTAGGTGCAGTGATGATTCTTCCAAAAGAAGCATTCTCTTCATTCACTGCTAAAGCAAAACAACTAATCCATTTGTTGACCGAATTAAAATCTTTCTCGCTTTTACGAATGCAATCAATCCATTCATCAACGTTGTTGTATTTTGCATGCGGCAATAGCTTGCTATTAATTTCTGCTGCACGACGTTTTACTTGTAATCCTCCAGGTAAAATTCCGTTTTTATGTGCACCACGATAAATACAATCCTTAATTTCTTTCCAGATATGTAAGGCCTTTTCGATAATTTCTTCTCTCGTTCTCCACGCTTGCTCGTTTAAAAAAATCAAGTCGCTGACCGATACATTTAATTGCTCGCAGTATGTTAATATCGAGTTAGCCATATGGCAAGGGTAGGGCGTAACAATCGCACTTTTGTTGATTGTGTTTGCTTCATCTGTTGCTACAAATCCACCACCAACAGAATAATAATTTCTTGAAATTACCTCCCCCGATTTTAAACTTGCTTCAAACACCAACGTATTCGGATGTTGAGGCATGCTTTTATCTTTGTGAAATATAACGTCACGGATATACGAAAAGTCAATTACGTGCGTGTTGTTTAAATTTAACGTATTTCCGTTCTGGATGCCTTCGAATTTTTCTGTAATGGTATTTGTGTCAATCGTAGTATAATCTTCTCCGCTTAATCCCATTAGCAAAGCTACGTCTGTTCCGTGTCCTTTGCCTGTTTTAGCAAGTGAACCATATAAGTGAGCTTTAACAGAAACTACTTCTTCTAACGGACTAAATTGTTGTATTCTTCGGATGAACATCCCCGAAGCAATCCATGGACCCATCGTATGTGAACTCGATGGACCAATTCCAATTTTAATCATTTCAAAAGCACTGATACTTTCCATATTCGATTTTATGCAATTGCAAATCTAATAGACTTGATTAAATTATCTTCTATTAGGAGCTTGTTTTTTCTTCTGATGACGGAAATCTTTTTTCGCTCCTTCTGGTGGCGCTTCCGCCTTTTTCAAATGTGTAGAAGGATTCTTGTATTCAATCTTTTTTCCAATCAGTTTTTCAATATCGCGAAGGTATGCTTGCTCTTCAAAGTCACAAAGACTAATGGCAATTCCTGCTGCTCCCGCACGACCAGTTCTTCCTATACGATGAACATACGTCTCGGCTACATTGGGAATATCATAGTTGATTACGTGACTTAAATTATCGATGTCAATTCCTCTAGCTGCAATATCGGTAGCTACTAACACCCGCGACTGACCGCTCTTGAAACTATTCAATGCATTTTGTCGCTGGTTTTGCGATTTATCTCCGTGAATAGCATCTGCCTTAATACCGTTCTTTTGTAAATGTCGTGCTACGCGATCTGCGCCATGCTTTGTTCGCGTAAATACAATTGCTGAAGTAATAGGCTGCTCTAATAATAAATCAGAAAGGAAATCACGCTTGTCGCTTTTATTCACGAAGTATAATTCCTGTTTTACCAATTCAGCAGTCGATGAAACAGGTGTTACTTCAACATATTTTGGATTATTTAAAATTCGTTTCGCTAATTCAGCAATTTCCAGCGGCATCGTAGCCGAGAAAAATAAGGTCTGACGTTTTTCAGGAAGTTTCGCTACCACTTTTTTTACATCATGAATGAATCCCATGTCTAACATTCGATCCGCTTCATCTAAAACAAAAAACTCAATATCGTTTAATGAGATGATGCGTTGATTCATCAAGTCTAACAAACGGCCAGGCGTAGCCGTTAAAATATCAATTCCATTGCGCAAAGCCTGCGTCTGTGGTAACTGTGATACACCTCCAAAAATTACGGTATGTCTAATTGCCAAATGTCTTCCATACGCAGCAATGCTTTCATTAATCTGTATCGCTAACTCGCGCGTTGGAGTTAGTATTAAACAAGTGATTCCTTTTTTTCTTCCTTGCTGATGCATGAGCTGCAAGAGAGGAATGGAAAAGGCTGCTGTTTTACCTGTTCCAGTTTGAGCGCATCCTAATAAATCATCTTTGTTTAAAATGATAGGAATTGCTTTTTCCTGAATAGGTGTCGGTTTTGAATATCCTTCTTCGCGAAGTGATTGTAAAATAGGCTCAATTATATTGAGATTGTCGAAATTCATAGGTTGGGTTGACAACAATTAACGTTGTGCTTGTAAAAATGAAACTAAATAGTAGAGTGAACTGATGATCAACAATGTTTTTATCCACAATTTTTGATTATAGGTGGAGAGTGGATAATAGAAGTTGAGTAAAAGTAAAATCAGGTTAATGATTAATGCTGGCGTAAAGTTACTTACAATATTGTCGGGAACCACTACTTTATTCTGAATTGTTCTAATTTCTTTCATCGAATGCAAAATTGGCGTTTCACCTATCATAATCAGATTATTCGTCTCTAAACCTTCAATTTCAGTATCACTCATAATTTCAATTTTACGCTGATCTGTTTGTATGGTATAATAGAGTTGATCGTCGGTAGTAACGTTGGTTTTGATGATTTTCTCGACGCTAATTTTTGTTCCTATAAATTGGTCGGTTAACAAAAAGAGGGTAATCAGCAATAGAACATAAGAAGCATTTTTGCCCCAATAAATCTCGTGTATTGACTTGTTTTTCTCTTCTTCCTCTAGTTTTTGCTTCCATTCCTGATAACGCATACGTGCCTGAGCTCTGGCTTTCTCTCGTAAAATAGCTTCGTAATCAATAGCAGGTTGCTGATAATTATGTCTTCCTTCTCGAAAGTCGATAATACGATGATAAGCCTCTGTAATTTTTCGGAATTGATCGGCTGCATCAGGACTATCATTTACATCTGGATGGAATTCTTTGGCTTTCAGACGATAGGCTTTTTTTATCTCTGCCATCGAAGCGGATGAACTAATTCCTAATGTTTGAAAATCGTTGAGCATAGCCGTAATTTGACAAAATACCTTTTATCAAAGATGTTGTCTTTATTGGTACTTTTGCAAAAGTAAACGAATATGAATATCCTGAATTATCTCCTCTACTATTTTATCATTTTACCAATTGCATGCCTTCCTTTTAGGGTGCTTTATTTTTTGTCGGATGTGTTGTTTTTAGTGTTTTTTCATCTTGCGGGATATCGTAAGAAGGTGGTGTTGCGAAATATTGCCAATTCATTTCCTGAATTATCGAAAGAAGAGCATAATCGCATCGCATCAAAATTTTATCGTCACTTCTGCGATGTAATGGTGGAGACATTCAAGTCTTTCGCAATTACCAAAGAAGAATTGTTAAAACGAAATAAACTGACCAATCCTGAATTAATCAATCAGTATTTTGAAAAGGGACAAAGCGTGATTTTAGCTGGAGGTCATTATAATAATTGGGAGTGGGTGGCAACTGGAATGGATTATCAGGTGAAGCATCAGGTGATTGCAATCTATAAGGCCTTATCGAACAAATTCTTCGATGAGAAAGTGTTGAAGTCGAGAAGTAATTTCGGTTTGCAAATGATCAGTACTAAGCGCGTGGCAGAGGTATTTGATAATAACAAAAACGATTTGACCGCAACAATCTTCGCTATTGATCAAAGTCCATCGAATCCTCGTAAAGCCTATTGGATGCAGTTTTTAAATCAAGAAACTGCTTGCTTTTATGGCACAGAGAAATATGCGCGTCAGTATAATATGCCTGTGTTGTTTGGTTCTGTGAAAAAAGTATCCCGTGGGCATTATGAGTATAGTTTTTCGGTTGTAACTGAAAATCCCGCATCCGAAGAAAAAGGATTTATAACGAAAAAGACTAATTTGATTTTAGAAAACGATATCTTGCAAGCTCCTGAATTTTGGTTGTGGACGCATAAACGATGGAAGCATCAACGTCCCGAAGGAATTCAGATGGAAACAGTATTCGAATAAAAAATAATGCTACACTTTAAGAAGTTTGATTTAAATGAAAATACCGATTGGGTCGTGTTTGTACATGGCGCAGGTGGTAGTTCTTCTATTTGGCATAAACAGCTTAAAGCATTCAGCGAAAAGTTTAATGTGTTGATTGTTGATTTACGCGGACACGGAAAATCAAAGCATGTAAAGTTTAAGCTGGATAAGAAATACACTTTCGAAAAAGTAAGTAAGGATGTGCTTGAAGTGTTAGATCATTTAAAGATTCAGAAAGCACATTTCGTTGGAATATCGCTCGGTACACTAATCATCCGAATGATAGGAGAGATGCAACCAGAACGCATCAAAACATTGATTATGGGTGGTGCTATAACCCGACTGAATATCCGTTCTCGATTTTTGGTATGGTTCGGTAATCGAATGAAATCGATTGTGCCGTATATCTGGCTTTATTCGTTCTTCGCTTGGATCATCATGCCTCGTAAGCGTCATGCAGAATCACGAAAGTTTTTTATCAGCGAGGCAAGAAAGTTATATCAAAAAGAATTTTTACGTTGGTATAAATTAACAGCAGAGTTAAATCCACTGTTACGATTTATTCGAGAGAAAGAAACGGGTTTGCCAATTTTATATGTGATGGGTTCCGAAGATTATATGTTCTTAGAGCCTGTTAAACGAATGGTGACCATGCATAAAAATTCCTTCTTAGAAATTTTAGATAACTGCGGTCACGTAGTGAATATGGATCAGTCGGATGCTTTTAATAGAGTCGCTATTGATTTTATTAATCGCGACGGACAGGTTGCTTAAGCAATTCACCAATCGCTGCTTTCATAAATACCATCGTTGGAAATACACGAAGAATTTTTAAATCTTCCAACATCGAAGTTTCTTCACTTAAAAATTTCAATGGTAAATAAGCAGGAAGCTTTCTGAACATACAATTGAATAAATAAAAAGCCGGAACTTTTTTCTCTCGCAATACTCTCAAAAATACATCATCATAAAATTGAAATCTACCTTTGCTCTTCGGATTGTAATTACTCAAGGTCGGATGTTTTTTCAAGTGAGCAATTAACTGTTTCGACTCTTCTTGTATAAAGTGAAAAGTAAATCCAGTTGATGCTTTACTCGCGCCGCCATTAGTGCCGATATTGAAAACATGCGGATTGATTTTCTTGATGAATGGCTGATTGTACATCGGAATAACACCAAATTCTTCTTCTGTAACTTTGAATGGGTGGTATTTTAATTTTTCGTCGATGTAATTGTTTAACTCCGTTTCGTATTCTTCTTTCTCCAATAAATTTTCCGAAAAAACAGTAAACTCCATTAAGGCTTTTGTTTTACTAACGGGTAGGATATACATAAACCGACATTCATTATGTTGGTCGATGGTAAAGTCCATTAAAGTAGCAACACCTTCTTCAAAATAAGGTTGTTCTGTTTCTATAAACTTACCTTTGAAATGCTGTAAAAAATAATGATATCGCGATTCGTCTTTGTTTAAAAACTGAATGGAACTATTGAAAATAATATTTCCAGTATATCTTCCATCTAGAGTAATAACTTTATTGTTTTCAAAATTCAAAATCATGTCTTGCACAAAATGAATATGGCTATTTTGTGAAATAATTTGATTGCAATATTGATAAAACCCTTGTGAGCGAATCATTTTATACTTGTAAGGCTGCGGATTTAATTTTGCATCATAACCCGGAGAAGCAAAGCGGATTTTATCCCACGTTTTTACAACGCATGATTCAAACAAACCTTCTTTCTCTTCCCAAAAACACCACGTGCGATCGTTATGCTCTTTTTTGTCTTTATCAATCACCAACACTTTTTTATCTCGCAAAAGTCCTTCTTGTTGCATACGCACCAACAAACTAAGCGCAGCTGCGCCACCTCCTGCAAAAATGTAATCGTAGTGATTGTCCGACATGCTTAATTATTAAAATGTATCCTTATAAAGTTGAATCGCATCATTGATAATACCTAATGCTTTTTCTTTATTTAGAAATTCTTCTACTACAACTTTCTTCTTCTCTAAAAGTTTATAATCTTCAAAAAATCTTCTGATTTCAATAGTAGTATGAGGAGGTAGTTCAGAAATATCGTTAATGTAGTTGACTGATTCATCATGAAGTGCAACTGCAATAATCTTATCATCCATCTCGCCTTGATCCACCATGCGCATTACACCGATTACTTTCGCTTCTACGAGACATAAATGAGGGAGCTCAAGTGAAGTAATGACAAGAATATCCAACGGGTCCTTATCATCGGCATAGGTCTTTGGAATAAATCCATAATTAGCAGGGTAGTGCACAGCAGAAAATAAAGCGCGATCTAATTTGATCAATCCACTTTCTTTATCGATTTCATATTTTCCTTTACTTCCCTTCGGGATTTCAATAATCGCTTTTACAATTTCAGGAGCTTTATCTCCAAAGTGTACATCGTGCCAAGGATTCATAAAAAATAATTTTAGTAAATATAGTAATTAAAAAACCCAGACGTTTATTGGGTCTGGGTGATAAGTTTATGCGTTCACTAATTCTGGATACATGGATACTCGCAGTGCTTTGACATTTTCATCTGCTAGATATTCATCGTAAGTCATGCGTTTATCAATGATTCCCGAAGGCGTTAATTCAATAATTCTATTAGCCACACTCTCTACATACGTATGGTCATGAGAGGTAAACAAAGCAACGTGCTTCCAGTCTTTCAATGCATCGTTGAATGCTGTGATTGATTCGAGGTCGAGGTGATTCGTTGGTTCGTCTAATACAAGGCAATTTGCATTCGTTAACATCATTCTTGAAATCATACAACGCACTTTTTCTCCTCCGCTCAATACATTCGATTTTTTCATTACCTCTTCTCCTGAGAAAAGCATTTTTCCAAGGAAGCCACGAATATAGGTTTCTGATTTATCAGCTGAGAATTGACGCAACCAATCTACTAAGTTATATTCACCTGTGAAGAACTTTGAGTTTTCATTCGGTAAGAAAGAACGCGTAATCGTGCTTCCCCAATTGTATTCACCGCTATCGGCATTTTCTTCTCCCATAACGATGTTTAAGAAAGAGGTCACCGCTAATGGCTCTCGCGATAAGAAGGCTACTTTATCGCCTTTCACCATCGTAAAGGTGATGTCAGAGAATAAAGTTGTACCATCAGGAGTTGATTTCTTCAAGCCTTCTACATTTAAAATCTGATCGCCACAATCGCGTTCCGCTTTAAAAATAATACCTGGATATTTTCTGTTGGATGGTTGAATTTCATCCACCACTAATTTTTCTAATAATTTCTTACGGCTGGTTGCCTGACGTGATTTAGATGCATTCGCGCTGAATCGCTCAATGAAATCTTGTAATTCTTTACGCTTATCTTCCACTTTCTTGTTTTGATCGCTGCGCTGGCGTAATGCTAACTGACTCGACTCATACCAGAAGGTATAATTACCGGTATATAATTGAATTTTTGCGAAATCAATATCGGCAATATGCGTACAAACAGAGTCTAAGAAATGTCGGTCATGGGAAACCACAATCACCGTATTTTGAAAATCTGCTAAGAAGTCTTCCAACCAGGTAATGGTTTCAACATCCAAATCGTTGGTAGGCTCATCGAGTAATAAAATATCGGGGTTGCCAAATAAAGCTTGTGCAAGTAAAACGCGGACTTTCTCTTTCCCGTTTAGTTCATGCATCAATTTAGTATGCAGGTTTTCCTTGATGCCCAATTCACTTAATAAATTGGCAGCGCTGCTTTCTGCATTCCAGCCATCCATTTCAGCAAATAGGTTTTCTAATTCTGCTGCACGAGCACCGTCTTCATCAGAAAAATCAGGCTTTGCATACACAGCATCTTTCTCCTCCATGATATCCCACAGCTTCTTATTTCCCATTAATACGGTTTGAAGAACAGGTAACTGATCAAATTCAAAGTGATTCTGCTTCAAAACGCTCATTCGTTCATTCGGGCCCATTGAAATCTGCCCGGTAGTAGCGTCAATTTCTCCTGAAAGGATTTTTAGGAAAGTAGACTTACCAGCACCATTGGCACCGATAATTCCGTAGCAGTTTCCGGGGGTGAATTTAAGATTTACCTCTTCAAAAAGGACTCTTTTTCCGTAGCGAAGCGATAGGTTTGTAACTTGAAGCATGACCGTTTATTTGGGCTGCAAAGATACGACTTTCAGCCCTCAAAAACTACAAAGTCAGCATTAATTCCTCAAGCAGTAAGCGTTGCCTCTCCCTTTTGCCATCCGCAAGGGGTTAACTCATCTGTTTGTAGTGCGTCTAATACACGAATAACTTCATTTACATTACGGCCAACCGATAAATCATATACAGAAACCCAACGGATAATTCCCTGAGGATCGATGATGAAAGTGGCGCGGTACGCAATTTTTTCGTGTGCTTCTAATATTCCTAATTCTTCTGCAAGCGATTTAGAAGTATCAGCAATCATCGGAAAGGAAATATCATTTAAATCGGCATTGTTTAGTCTCCATGCTAAATGGACAAATTCAGAGTCGGTGGATGCTCCTAATAACACCGTATTGCGGTTTTTAAATTCATCAATATGTTTATCAAATTCGATAATTTCTGTCGGACAAATAAAGGTGAAGTCCTTGGGCCACCAGAATAAAACAGTCCATTTGCCAGACTCAAATAACTGATCAGTATTGATATCGAAAAATTCTTTGTCTTTTTCAATCGAAACAACGGCTCTCTTATTAAATGTTGGAAATTTAGAACCTACGGATAAAATTTTATTGCTCATAATTGTGTGGTTTAAAGTACGAAGATAGGATTATGTACTAACTCGCATAAATGAGATGAATCATATGGCTGGAATATTTTCATCACTTTTCGTTGTTCATATGAATTCGAAAACAAAGTAAAATAGCGCTGAAATAATTAACGATATCTGTTTATATTAGCAAAAAATCATTGATATGAGAATTAATTTGAAATATTCATTTGCGATCGTTTTGGTGATTGTGGTGGTAGCATGTAGTCCTAAAGTTAAAACGACTACTACCACTCCAGCACCTGTAACAGATCCAATCATGCTTGCTAAAATTACCGAGGGTAAATCGTTGTATGAAACCAATTGTAATAAATGTCATGAGTTACATAATCCAGGTAAGTACAACGAGCAACAGTGGACGAAATACTTAGATTGGATGGCGCCGAAAGCAAAAATTTCGGATGATCAAAAGGCAAGTATTTTCGCTTATTTATCAAATAACGCTAAGCACTAAAATAATTCATCATGACGGAGAAAGTCCGCATAGATAAATGGCTTTGGGCGGTACGCTTGTTTAAAACAAGAAGCTTATCAGCCGAAGCTTGTGAAAAGGGCAAAGTGAAAATTACTGAGCAAACAGTAAAGGCATCGCGCACGATAAAGATTGGTGATGTGATTGTTTTACACCGCGGACCCTGGCAGCAAACAGTGAAAGTGGTGAATGTAATTGAAAGACGGATAGGGGCAGCGTTAGTAAAAGAGTATATGGAAGATATCACAACACAAGGAGAATTAGAGAAATTTAGATTGTATCAGTTAGCACAATCTTCTTTTCATTTCAAAGGTGGTGAAGGTCGTCCAACAAAAAAAGAACGTCGCGACCTAGACGATTATACAATGGATTGGTAAAAATAAAATTATGAAGTTTCAATCAATTGAACTTATTATTCATCAGGCGGCAAAAGCATTTCGTCGCTTCCCAATTGCATTAATCTGCGCTATTCTTGCAGCAGCATTGGCGATTCATCTTGTTGACGATAGTGCAGACTTTAAGGAGAATATTCCGATGTATTATATCCTTCAAACGATGTGGTTGGGTATGATTTCATTTGTAGGTTTATCGGTGTTTACGCAACGATACACCATGCGTACTTCTACGGTTATCTTGCTTAACGTTGCAGTTGTTGCCTTGATGGTTTATTTCTTTTATGCACAACCGGAATCGTACACGGTTAAGTCAGTATCCCGATTTATTATTTTAGTTATCGGAGCGCACCTTGGAGTTTCATTCGCACCTTTCCTTGTCAATACCGAAGTGAATGGATTTTGGCAATACAATAAATCACTCTTTCTGCGATTTTTAACTTCAGCCATTTATTCAGCTGTTTTTTATATTGGATTATCTATCGCATTACTTGCAATTAAAGAACTCTTCAATATCGATTTTGGAGACAAGGTGTATATCTATTTGTTCATTACTGTTGCTATTGTTATGAATACCTGGTTTTTTATTGCTGGCATTCCATCGCGAATCATTGCGTTAGAGCAGGTGAGAGAATATCCTAAAGGACTTCGAATTTTTACGCAGTATGTATTGCTGCCATTAGTTGTAATTTATTTAATCATTTTATATTTCTACGAAGCGAAAATTTTATTTACACTGGTATGGCCTCGTGGTATCGTTTCATATCTGATTATTGGATTTTCTACGCTGGGAATATTAGCGTTATTGCTCGTATGGCCATTGCGTGATGATGCAGAACATACGTGGATACGTACATTCACCAAACGATTTTTTCTGGCTATATTTCCATTGATTGTATTGCTGATTATGGCCATCGGTCGCCGTGTAATGGAATACGGTGTAACCGAAAACAGATACTTCTTGATTGTGCTTTCGCTATGGCTTTTTATTGTTGCACTCTACTTTTTATTTAGCCGCAGAAAGAATATTAAGTTTGTTCCATTGAGTTTATTTTTTGCTGCCTTACTTTCAGGATTTGGTCCTTGGAATGCTTTTGAAGTAAGTTCTTTAAGTCAGCATTCACGACTGGAAAAGTTCTTTCAGAAGAACAATATGATGGTGAATGGTAAAGCAACAAAATCGAAAAAAACGATTACCAAAGCAGATCAAAAAGAAATTGCTTCCATCGTTGAATACATGATTGATGTGCATGGTGTAGAGAGTATTCAGGATTTATTTACCCAGGATTTAGCAAATGTTACGAAGGAGGGTAGAAATGAGTATGTCAACAAAACAGATCGTGTTTTAGCTTTATTAGCAATAGACTCAGGAGTTGCATATGCAAGTATTGATATTGATGCCGCAATTCAGAATTATGAATATTCCTGTAACCGTCGTGATGGAAAAATAATTTCAGGTTATGATTATTATCTTCCTTTAGGTATTTATCCAAATAATAATTCATATGATGATAAAGGTTTTGTTGATGCAATTCCTTTTGAAGTAAACTACGATAAAAAATTATTTGCGATTATTATTAAAATCAATGTAGGAAATACCGATACCATTTTATTAGATAATACTTTTAGTAAACTTAAAACGGAATACGGACAAAGTAATTCAGATGTTGATCCTGCTCTTATGAATATAAATTATGCTGGAGCAAATTATGATTATCATATTGAGATAGATGGTTTAAATGTCAATACGGAAACAGACAGTAAAGAGACTACCTTATCATCTCTTCGAGGTTCGATTCTTGTGAAAAAGAAATCAGCTCAGTAAAACACCTGCTAATCCACCAATAACAATCACAATCATTTTCATCAGATTGAATCGGTGATTTGAACTTGATTCGAATAAAATCGTAGTGGATATATGTAAGAATATCCCAATAACAATCGCCATAATTTTAGGAGCTAGTGCTGTTAAAACGGGAACCATTCCTGCACCCAATAGAAATGATGTAGAAGCTCCAAGAGGACCCATCAATCCGAAGAGCGCTAAAAACAAAAAGGCATTATTGCGTTTAACACCTGACTGTACTAGCATACTCACAAATGCAAATGCAACAGGGATATGATGCATCGCAATTCCGATAAGTAAATTATTGTTGCCATCATTTTCAGACGATAAAGGCATTGCTTCTAAAAAACTATGCAGACATAAACTTAGCATCATCGCTAAAGGAAAATGATGTTGATGATCGTGTACATGTACGTGTCCATGCTCAATCCCTTCCGAAAAGAACTCTAAAACAATCTGCAAGAAGAATCCAATCATAATCCAAATTCCAATTTTGAAATCGGCTTGCTGATATACTTCCGGCATTAAATGTAAAACAGTAATTGAAAATAAAAAGGCTCCCGAAAAGGATAGCGTTAACTTTAAAAAATGCTGCGGCGTTTTCTTCAAAAGAAAAAACAAACCGCCACCGGCCAATACACTTAAAAATAAAACGAGCGAATTTTGAGCTAACATTTTAAATACTTTCAGCGAGTAAAATTAATCTTTTTGATTGATGTTCATCAAAGGCACCACCATTATAATCGCCTGAAACAGATAACAGTTTAAATCCTGCCTTCTCAAAGTAGCGTTTAAAATCAGCTAATTGAAGCGCATTTACCTCCTCACAAAACGAATAGTTATTCCCTTCATGCGTAAATTTTATTTGTTTGTAAATCCGGTTGTTCTCAAGATATTTATGAATGAAAAAATCAATTCCATTTAAGCTGATGGTTTCTTCAACAGGTAATAGTTTAATAGCTGGAATGACATTCAGAAAATCAATAATTACTTTACCACCTTTTTTTAAACTTTGTTTAATAGCCTTCAAGGTCTGCTCATTACCTTCATCATCAAAATATCCGAAACTTGTAAAAAGGTTAAAGATATAGTCGAATTTACCAGGTAAATAAACATCACGCATATCATGCACATCAAAATGCAGATGATCATTTTCAAACGATTTACAATGGGCAATATTCGCTGGAGAAAGGTCGAGACCAGTAACAATATTTCCAGCTTTTTCCAATAAAACAGAATGTCTTCCCTTCCCACAACAAAGGTCCATAACCACCGATCCCTTTGTCACGCCAGCAAAATCAAGTAGATGTTCTACGGCTTCTTCCGCTTCTTCATGATTTCGGTGCTGATATAGAATATGGTAAAAAGGGGAATCAAACCACGTCGAATACCATTCACCACCTACCTTGTTTTCCATATTTATTAATCTTAGGACAAAATTGATTTTTTTATTGCTGTAAAACAAGTCATTTATAAACAATGCCCTTTTATTTATACTTAATTTTTATTTTTGAATAGAAATGAAAAAGAAAGCTGCATATCGCTCGGACCGTGTAAAAATGGTCCGTAAAAGTGTTAGTCCTCCAGGGGCTTCACCAGGCTTGATTCAACCATCGTCAGATTCATTAACGCCAAAGTTGGTGTTGGTTTCATATAATACCGATACTTTGTTGGAAATGCCTTGCGATAATTTATCAGAAGCTTTTTCAAAAATCAAAGACCAACCTCAGTATAAACATTGGCTAGAGATTAAAGGGCTTGGAGAAAAGAAAATGTTGGAAGAGTTATGCGAGCATTATTCGATTCATCATATGGAAATGGAAGATGTAGTGAATGCATACCAACGTCCGAAGATGGAAGAGCATACGAGTCATCTTTTTCTTGTTTCTCGTTTGTTTTACAGAGATGTGAATGAGGATTTAAAAAATGAGCAAGTATCTATTTTTCTATTCCCTAATTTGCTTGTTTCTATGCAAGATTCTTATGTCGATCAGTTTGAATCAGTGCGTTCAAGATTACGTAGTGGTAAAGGACTTATCCGTACTGCTAATGTCGATTACCTAGCGTATGGATTAATGGATACTGCTATCGATAATTATTTCCCATTGCTGGAAGCTGTAAGTGAGTCGCTGGATGTTTTAGAAGATAGTTTATTTGATCAGCCAACAAGAAGTTTGTTACAGCAAATTCAGAAATTCAAGAGAGAATTAATTGCTATACGCAGAGCTGTGTTTGCAGAGCGAGATAAAATCAATGATTTACTTCGTACGCATACTGATTTCTTTTCAGAGCAAACAAAGGTTTACTTAAAGGATACTTATGATCATACAATTCAAGTACTCGATATTGTTGATTCTTATAAAGAGATTACGGCTTCGTTGATGGATATTTATTTATCAAACGTTAGCAACCGAATGAATCAAATCATGAAAGTGCTGGCAATTATTTCTACGGTCTTTATTCCATTGACATTCGTTGTGGGTGTATACGGAATGAACTTCGATTATTTGCCAGAACTGCATTGGCGTTATGGTTATCCGATAGTGATGATAGGTATGGGTGTATTAGTTATTTTACAGTTTTTATTTTTTTGGAGAAAAGGGTGGCTTGATAAATCATGAGTGAGAATATTTTATTTGCAGATGTAATTCTTCCATTGCCATTGCCTGATACATTTACTTATCAGGTGCCTCCATCATTGCAAGAGGTGATTGCTGTAGGTCATCGAGTGGTAGTGCAGTTTGGCAAGCAAAGAGTATATGCTGCAATTGTTACAAAGCTTCATGATAAGCAACCAGAAGGTTATATCACAAAAGATGTTCTTGATGTGATTGATGAAAGTCCTGTAGTAACTAATTCGCAATTTAAGTTATGGCAATGGATGAGCAATTATTATATGGCTTATCCCGGCGAAATTATGGCAGCCGCTTTACCTGTTGCCTTGCGATTGCAAAGTGAATCGGTGATTGTGATCAATGATGAGTTTAGTGGTGATACTTCTATTCTGACAGATAAAGAATTTCTCGTATGGGAAGCATTGCAAATGCAGCAAGA
>JBKCGZ010000027.1:0-7260 GCA_046303115.1 Bacteroidota bacterium
CTATTTATTAATGAACAAACCTTATGAGAGTGGTTTAGGTTTGTTATTCGTAGCTTTTGGAGCAGTGTTTTATTTAATTGTTTCTAAAAAGAAAATTAATGTCACTGCAATAATGCTAGTTTGCTTGATATCTTTAAGCTCTTGTAATCAAAATCAACCCAACGGAGAAAATAATAGCGTTTCTAAAGTAAATAAAATCGACTCTACTAGTTCATTATGTAGCGACTCGATACAAAATCAAATTTCTTCTGATAGAAATACATCTGAGAAAGATGATATAAATTTTATATCCGACGCCAACCTCAATGAATGTGCAAGCTATCTCGCTTGTTTAGATTCTAGTAAAATCCCCTCCGACTTTAAAAAGTACGCATCTAAACTTAACAATGCATGGAATAAGAAGAAAGAAAAAATGCTTAATCCTGTTAGTGAATGGATGAAGGATGAGCATTTGGATACTGTTGGAGGTAAAGATCGCTTAGTGTTTTATCCCTTTAGTGGACCAGACTTCGATTTCGCAAATGCGTTCTATACAGATGCTTCGACATATATTATGATAGGTTTAGAAGGAATTGGCGACTTAACACTTTTTGAAAAAGAAAATACACACAAGCAAAATAATTTTATAAAAGAGGCCGGCAATATTCTTCGTACAACCAATAGGCTAGGTTTCTTTGTAACGAACCATATGCGTTCAGAGCTGCGTGTTAATGGAACTATGTCGATTATTGCGTTTTATGTGAAGAAAATGGGAGGAGAAATAGGTGAGATAACACCGATGCATTGGGATAAAGCAAAAGGTCAGCCTGTTTCAATATCTAAGGAAAGTAAAGGTGATATGTTTAAAATGGTTTGCAAGATGGAGGGAAATTCTAAGCCAATAACTATTTATTATTTTTCTAAAGACATTTCCGATCATGGTCTGAATGGCGAAAATGATTGGTTAGAGTGGGTAAAGAAAACGGCCGACGGTCAACCGATTGTTAGTCTGACGAAATCAGCTTCTTACTTGATGCACATAAGTAGTTTCTCTGTAATACGTGATTTTATTTTAGAAAACTCTGTGCTTCATATTCAAGACGATTCAGGAATTCCATTAGCAGATATGGAGTCGAAAGATGCTGGTGTCAAGTTGTATGGCAAATACACTAGAACAATTAAATTGTTTGCAGGAAGAGTTCAAAGGGATATGCGTAACCGTTATGCTGATCGTGATAATGTAAAATCTTTGCCATTTGCAATAGGTTATAACGTTACACACAGAGAATGTAATCTACAAGTACGTTCTCCATATTTTAGGTAATATGCGAAAACATTGGATCACGCTATTTACTTGTTGTATTTGTTTTTGTTTATACGCAAATGCTCAACTTGTGTCCAATTCAAAAGTTAATCTTAATAAAATTATTAGCGCATCACCTGTATCGATTGATTTAAACAAGGATAGAGTACAAATTCTTGTTGGTGAAGTGCAAAAAAGTAAATCAGCTTATCCTTCAATAACATTTACTTCTCTTGGATTGGATTCTTCCAAATATTTTTATCCTGCTAGTTCTGTAAAGCTGCCAGTTGTAATTTTAGCATTGGAGTGGTTAAATGAACATCAAGAGGTAGGAGTAGACATGAATACTCCTTTCGAATTAATTTCAACTAGCACTTGTCATTCATTTCAATCTAATTTATCATCAAAAGATGATATCTTAACTATTGAAAACTGCATAAAGAAAATATTGCTCGTAAGTGATAATCGTAGTTATAACGCCTTATTCGATTTATTAGGTCGCGATTATATCAATTCAAAATTAAAAGCTAAAGGATATACTAAATCGCAAATTGTTAAATCATTTTCTGGATGTCCAGATTCTCTTTTAAATATTAAACCAGCATTGAATTTTTTCAATGATAAGAACGAGGTTGTTTTTCATCTAGATAGCACGACTTATTCTAATCCAATTTCTAAATTATCAATTGATGCAAAAGTGGGTGATTCAATCATGATTGATAGCTTGACAACTATTGCAGGAGCAAAAGATTTCTCAATGAATAATTATTTGCCATTAGATGAAGGATTAGATATGTTAATTCAATTGATATATCCAACAAGTAGCCCTGCATGGCAAATTACAGCCAAACAACGCACTTTTTTGATGTATTGGATGAGTAGATATCCGAAGGAAAGTAAAATGAAAGTTTATACTTCTAACAAGCAGTATTTCGATGCCTATAAAAAATATCTTGTTTATGGTAGAGAAGAAAAGCCAATTAAATCTGATGCATTTCGAATTTATAACATCGTTGGTTTGTCATATGGGTTTGCTACTGATATTGCGTACGTAAAGTCAAAAAGTGGACGGAAAGAAATGTTCATTGCAGCAACTACTTATTCAAATAAAGATGGCGTAATGAATGATAATAAATACGATTATGATACAATCGGATTCCCATTTCTAAAATATCTGGGGAAAGCGATTTATAATCAGGTAAAATAAAGCTTTAATTATCTTAGACGAAGTACACGTCCAATTTTCAATGTCGACTCAGGCTTCAGATTGTTAAGCTTACACAAAGTCTTTACAGAAGTTTTGTTTCTTAACGCAATTGCCAAAAGGGTATCGCCATTTTTAATCTTGTAAGAGTACTTTAAATTGGCTTTAGTCTTTGTTGTCTTTCCATTAAATGTTGTAGAAACAGAATTGCTTTTGCCAATTACAAAATTATTTTTGGTTAGCATAATTGATTCTGAACTTAAACAACCTTGGTCAAATGCAATTATTTCCTGCGGATTAAATGGTCTGTCTTTATAACGTGTTTCGAAATGTAAGTGAGGACCAGTACAACGAGAACCAGTGCAACCACCTTCTCCTAAAACATCACCTGCTTTAATAACTGAATTGGGCTCTACATTGATTTTACTTAAATGTGCGTAGTAAGTCTCCAGGCCGTTATAGTGACGGATGATTACTAAATTGCCATATCCACCATTGTTATATTGAGCGTAACGTACAACTCCATCAAAAGCAGCTTTAACAGGATCTCCTGTCTGTAAGTGTAAATCAAGACCTTTATGAGGGCGGTTCCATCTCCATCCAAACTGAGAATTGATTTTGGTCTCAACTGGCATTACAAAACAACGGAACTCATCTGTTAATTTGATATGAACTGTATCAGGAATATTATCATCTGCATACGGATATAAATTATCATTATCCCAATATTCACATGTAATTAAATTGTACATCTCTACAAATGAAGAATCATCACCATCAAAACGAGGCTTGCCATCAGCAAGTGAAGTTGTAGAACAAATTCCCACTAGTGCAACTGCAATAAATAATCTTTGAATAAACATCATAACAACAAAAGTTTCTTGATTAATTAACGGTGGCAAAATTCGCCATTCAATCTTTGCCAAACAAGCAATTCGGGGTTAAGGCAGGGTTAATTCATCTTAAGTTCATATTCGAGCAAAAAATTATATAAAAAATATTCAAAAAGTTACATAAGTAATTGAAAATTAGTATTAAACAATTTTGTTGGATTATGATTTTTTTTCGATTATTTCATTGATATTTTGCAATTTTGTCCGCTCTGAACAATGGTTTTCGCTAGTTTAACCTTTCTTTACTTTTTCCTGCCGCTGAACCTGATTCTGTATTATTGTGCCAATAATGCGAATTACAGGAATTTCATACTTACGCTGTTTTCATTCGTTTTCTATGCTTGGGGAGAGCCGATTTGGGTTTTCTTGCTGATTTTCAGTGCCACTGTTGACTACCTAAATGGATTGTTCATTGAAAAGTACCAAGGTACCATTTGGGCAAAACTCGGGATTATCTCAACGCTGATATTTAACCTCGGAATTCTGTTCTTTTTTAAATATAGCGGATTTATTTACGATAATGTAAATGCCATTTTTGGGACGTCTTTTCAGTTTCCAAAGTATTCTTTACCAATCGGAATTTCATTTTATACCTTTCAAACGATTTCTTATGTGATTGATGTTTATCGTGGTGAAGTAAAGGCTCAGCGCTCATGGATGAAGTTTATGATGTTCGTGAGTTTATACCATCAATTGGTTGCAGGACCAATTGTCAGGTATTCGCATATCATGAATGAAATCGATACCCGCAAGTTTAGAATAAGAGATATTTCTGGGGGAATCACTCGCTTTTGTGTTGGGTTATTTAAGAAAGTAGCCATTGCCAATATTGCAGCAGAGCTCGTTGTAAAATATCTTGATAATCCAGAATTGTCATCCCTCTCTACTGGAGAGATGTGGTTTGGCGTTATTATGTTCTCGATTCAAATTTATTTTGACTTTTCTGGTTATTCCGATATGGCCATTGGCTTGGGGCGTATGTTTGGTTTTCATTACCATGAGAACTTTAATTATCCTTATACAGCTAAATCAGCCACCGACTTCTGGCGAAGATGGCATATATCACTCGGTACATTCTTTAGAGACTATGTTTATATTCCGATGGGAGGAAATAAAAAGAATGGCTATTTGAATTTGTTTGTTGTATGGGGACTAACAGGTTTATGGCATGGGGCAAATTGGAATTTCATTTTCTGGGGATTGTTTTTTGGAATATTAATTATGCTTGAAAGGTTAATTACATTCAAGCGAATTAATAAAGTGCCTGGATTATTTTTAAGGATTTATTTATTGTTAGCAGTCGTATTGGGCTGGGCATTATTCTACTTTACAGATTCATCAAGATTGTTAACTTGTTTTAAATCATTATTCCATGTTGCTGATGTAGCTTGGTGGGATTATTCATTAACACTGACTATTAAGGAAAATATCTATTGGATGATTTTAGCATTTGTGTTATGTATGCCTGTTTATCAATTTTTGGTTGTTCGATATAGAAAAGTATTGTTAGAAAGAAATAGTAATTCACTTTATTGGACGGGTATCGCATTTTCCATTTTCTTGTTAGTTATATCAACTGCTTTGATGGTTGGTAAGTCATATAACCCTTTTATTTATTATCGTTTTTAATGAGCGCAAAAAAATTCCATAAAACTTCTGCGTTACATCTGATAATATTTTCAGCGGTGTTAATTATTTGCCCGATATTGTTTTTTGCTGTGCCGAAAATTAATATTTCTCAGATGGAAAACAGAAAACTTACTCCTTTTCCTGTTTATTCATGGCAAAATCTGGAGAATGGAAGTTACTTAGATAGTATCGATTTATATGTTGCAGATCATTTTCCATTTCGTGATAAATGGGTTGATTTAGTTGATCAGTATCGTAATGCAGGTGGAATCAAAGATGGAGAAATAGCAATCATTGAAAACGATAATTTTTCGATGGAGGCGACCGATTCTACTAAGCTTGATTCAGTTGATTTAAATATTATTCAAGACTCAATTAAGCTCGATAATGCAAAATTAGGATCAGCAAAAGGACTAATGATTTATGATGGAATGGGGATACAGATTTTTGGTGGATCTAATAATTATTCGAAATTATTTGCGTCAGTAATAAACGATTATCGTTCTACTTTCGATTCTTCCATAAGTATTTATTACATGGGAATTCCAGCACATGGGGAATACTATATGCCTGATGATTACAAAAAAGGAAATTCGGAGTCGAAGAATATTGCTTTCACGGCAACGCTCTTGAACCCACAAATTAAAAGTGTTTTTATTGCTGATTATATCAAGCAACATCGTAAAGAGTATATTTTCTTTAATACGGATCATCATTGGACAGATTTAGGCTCATATTACGCTTATCAGAAATTTTGTGAAGCAGCCGCACTTAAAGCGACTCCAATTGAAAATTATGATTTAGAATACAGGGGACGTTTTTTAGGATCTTTATATCAGCTTACACGCGATCAGCGCTTGAAAGAAAAAGGGGATTCTTTAATCATTCATAAAATACGCAACAAGTATACAATGAAGGTGCTTGATAATCCAAAAAATTATACAAAGGGAAGTGCAGGGCAGATGTATTATAAGTGGAATAACACCTATGGTTGTTATATCAGTGGTGACCTTCCTCTTGAACGATTCGATTCCGATGTGAAAAATAATCGACGATTGGTAGTAATTAAAAATTCTTTTGGTAATGCATTAATACCGCATCTTGTACAAAACTTCGAGACTGTTTTTGTTATCGATTACCGCTATTTTGAAGGAAGTGTTTATGATTTAGTAATTAATCAGAATATAACGGATATTCTTTTCCCTATTCCTGCTTTCTCTTCTAATACGGTTAGTCATGTTCAACGAATAAAATCTATCTTAAAAATTACCGATGCGAAAAAGTCTAGCCAAGTAGCAAATACCCAAGCTCAAAAAGAATATCCCAAAGGAGCAATATTTAAAGTTCAAATTTGTTCTTCTAAGGAGCATAAAGACGCAACATATTACTTATTAAAAAATATCCCCAAGTATACGGAATACCAGTACAATAAGTATTTTATTTATCTTGTAGGAGATGCAACAAACTATAGTGAGGCCGAAAAGCTAAGAGTTCAAATGGTTGAAGCTGGCTATCATGATGCATTAATTAGAGGGTTTTTAAATGGTGAACTGATAAAATAAAGTAATGACTAGAAGAAATATTTATTTGCTTTTGTTTTCTGTTGTTTATTCAATTCAATTATTCGCACAAAATAATTCGATGAATCCTGCATGGATAAAGCAAGGTTACAATTATATTTATTTTCAAGATTCATCTGATTTAAAAAATCTTTGTGGTTTGTTAGGTGTCAAGGGTAAAAGACTAACGGTATTGCATATAGGTGATAGTCATTTACAAAATGAAAATTTACCCAATCAATCTCGTAAGTTATTACAGGCAATGCAAGGAGATGCTGGTATTGGTTTAATAGTGCCATTCTCTACTGTTAAATCGTATGATGCACGATTTTATAAATCAACGCATACAGGAACATGGAAGTATTCAAAAAGCTACATGGGTAAGTTTGATTATCCAATGGGTGTTCGTGGTATGACAAGTTATACAAATGACTCGAATGCAACTTTTAAAATTTCATTTGCTCAAAATGTTTCATCAGCCAATAATGAGCTAGTCGTTTTTCGTCATGATAATGATTCGGTTTTTGAAATGGAATTCTTTATTGATGATCAACCTGTGAAAGTTAAGTACAGTGATGATGAAAAAGTTATTTATGATATTGTTGGAGGGTTTTCTGTTTTGTCTTATAAATCAAGAAAAACACAAACTCATCAAAAGGATATAACGATAACAGGACTAATTCTACAGGATTC
>JBKCGZ010000028.1:0-4517 GCA_046303115.1 Bacteroidota bacterium
TCCACGTGTTGGTGAAGGATCATCATTATCAATGATTGCATATCCAAATCCAACGCATACAAACTTAACAGTAGAGTTTACTGCAGAGCAATCACAAGATGTGAACATGACAATGCGTGATGCATCAGGTCGCGTTGTTTATGCTGAAACGAAATCAGTAGGAGCTGGCGCAAATGCAAATACAATTGATGTATCAGCATTCGCTAAAGGTATCTACATGTTACAGGTTCAGTCGAACAACAATACTGAAACATTACGTGTGATCGTAGAATAATTTCACGGGATTTATCCCAGAATTAAATACAATGCTAAGAGCGGCAGCCATTCGGCTGCCGCTCTTGTTTTATACCATAACCAATAAATAATTAACTTCGGCATTGTATTCATCATAATGGAAGTTTTAAGTGTAAATAATTTAAAGGTCGATTTTACGAACGGTGATTCGATATTTACAGCCGTAAATGGAATTTCTTTTTCAATCGAGTCAGGTAAGACATTAGGTATTGTAGGAGAGTCGGGTTCTGGAAAATCAGTTACCTCTCTCACATTGATGCAGCTGCTTCCTTCTTCAAAAGGAACTCATATTAATGGACATGCACTTTTTAATCCCAAAAATGGTGGACAGGTCGATCTAATCGGACTATCGGAAGAGGATATACGAAAATACAGAGGAAGTGATATGGCGATGATTTTTCAAGAGCCAATGACATCTTTAAATCCTGTATTTACTTGTGGAAATCAAGTAGCAGAGGCTATTAAACTTCATCAAAAAGTATCTTCCAAAGAAGCACGATTAAAAACAATCGAGCTATTTAAAAAAGTAAAATTGCCTCGCCCAGAACAAATGTTTGATGCTTACCCTCATCAATTATCTGGCGGACAAAAGCAGCGTGTGATGATTGCTATGGCGATTTCATGCAATCCAAAAGTGCTTATCGCTGATGAACCTACAACTGCACTAGACGTAACCGTACAAGCCAGTATTCTTGATTTGTTGAAGGAGCTTCAGCAAGAAACTGGAATGGCGATGATTTTTATTACGCATGACCTTGGCGTGATTTCTAAAATCGCCGATGAAGTAATTGTTATGTATAAAGGAAATATTGTAGAGCAAGGTCAAACAAAACTTGTTCTCGAAAATCCTTTGCATCCTTATACCAAAGGCTTGTTGTCTTGTCGACCATCAAGCAATATCAATCTGAAAAAACTTCCAACGGTAACTGACTTTATGAAAATAAATGAAGACGGGACTTTTTCAGAAACAGGTATAACTATTACGCAGCTACGAAATGAATTATTGTTAACAGAGGAAGATAGAAATTGTCAAAAAATAAAAATCGAAGGTCAGGAAAATATTCTTTCAGTAAAAGATCTTGTAGTTTCTTTTCCAACGAGTAAAAATATTTTTGGTAAGGTGACATCTTCTTTCACTGCTGTTGATCATCTTTCATTTAATGTACGAAAAGGAGAAACACTTGGTGTTGTTGGAGAATCAGGATGCGGTAAAACTACATTAGGCAGAGCTATCTTACGATTGGTTGATGCTACCTCCGGAGAAGTAAATTTCGAAGGCAATAATATTCTAAAATATTCTGACAAAGAGATGCGTTGGCTTCGGAAGAAGATGCAGCTTGTTTTTCAAGATCCCTATTCGAGTTTGAATCCACGATTAAAAATAGCAGAAGCTATCACAGAGCCGATGATTGTTCATTCTATTGGTGCAAACAGAGAAGAGCGCATTCATTTAACGGAGCAGTTGCTGAAAAAAGTTGGTCTTACATCTGATGCAATGAATAAGTATCCGCATCAGTTTTCAGGTGGACAACGTCAACGAATTTGCATTGCACGAGCATTATCTGTTCAACCTTCTTTTTTAATTTGTGATGAATCTGTTTCTGCACTGGATGTTTCTGTACAAGCCCAGGTACTAAACTTGTTAAATGAATTGAAAGAAGAAAATAATCTTACGTATATTTTTATTTCTCACGATCTATCAGTGGTTCGTTATATGAGCGATACCATGATAGTCATGAAGAATGGGAAAATAGAAGAAATGGGAGAGGCTAGAGCAGTGTATGAAGATCCGCGCTCAGCGTATACCAGAAATTTATTGTCGTCTATCCCTCATTAATTTTCATGGAAAAAAGCAAGAAATTTATTTCTGGCACTGAAGCTTATTCGAAGATTACAAAGTGGTGCGCTTATCAGGAAAGAGCACAACAAGAAGTTCGAGATAAGCTTTACGATTTTGGTTTACATAAAGAAGAAGTTGAACAATTGCTAACGAGAATTATTTCAGAAGGATTTGTAAATGAAGAGCGATTTGCTATTTCTTTTGCCAATGGGAAGTTAAATCAGTTGGGCTGGGGAAGGGTGAAAATAAGATATGCGCTAAAAGCAAAAAAAGTATCAGACTATTGCATCAAAAAAGCAATAAATAGCCTCGATGAAAATAAGTACATTCAAATTTTAGAAGATGCCTTTCACAAACGAAATAAAATGGAAAAGGAAAAACATCCATTAAAAAGAAAATACAAGCTAATGTCGTATTTAGCCAGCAGAGGCTTTGAACAGGATTTAATCGCATCTATTATCAAATAATAAAAAAAGGTCGACAATTTTGCCGACCTTATCTTTTTGCGAATGAAAATTATTGAATAGAAATTTTCTTAGTCAATAATTTGTTCTCGTTGTTCAATTTGATTAAATAAGTTCCTTTTGAGATTCCATCTAAATTAATTTCAGTAGAATTATTTTTGAACTCAACTTGTGTATTTAAAACTATTTTACCCGCTAAGTCTACAACTTGTAATTGCGTTACTCCGTAAAGGTTAGTTTGTATAGTTGCGTTTTTATTATTGGTCACTGGATTAGGATATACGACTACAGCAGATGAATACAATTCGTTGATTCCAACTGTTCCTAATAAATTGATAGTATAAACAGGACTGTTTCCACAATCATTACTTGCTTGTACATATAAAATTCCATTTGTAAATGATGCTGGCCATGTCACACTTATACTTGTATCTGCAGAAGTATAACTAGTACCTTGATTTGAATTAATTTGTGCGCCACTTACATTCGTTGTCCATGTATAATGTGTTGCACCCTGCGATGCATTGATTGAATTGTTGATTGTTTGTCCGAATACATTTAGGTTATTACCATTAATTGCATTAATCGCAGTTGGATAAACAATGGCTAATCCTGTTTTCTCTACACTTGATCCACATCCGTTATTAGCTTTTACATATAACGTGGTATTCGATGTTAAATTTGATGGCCAAGTTACATTTACCGTTAATACAGTATCGGTAAATGGTCCAGCAGCACCGTTGATTAATACATTCGGATTACTTGCTCTCCAGGTATAATTATCCGCATTAGCAACTGCGGGTATTGTATAGGTTAATGTCTTGCCACATACATTTAAAAATTGACCAGTTAATGGCGAAGGTGAAATTGGAGTTAAGCAAACAGAATCGTTTAATAATCGGGTAACGATGCAATCATTGGCTGTTCCTGCTGTTGATGATCTGAAACCTGTAACGCCAATTTTTCCATTTGAGAAAATACAAACCCCATAAGCATCTGCAAATACATTCGATCCAAAGCTATGTGTCACTTTCCCATTCAAACCAAATGTTGGATCAATTAATCCATTCGAATTATAGCGAGTAATCATCCACCCGCGTGTGAAATTTGTTTGACCAGCGGAGCCACATACAATAATTTTTCCATCCCATTGACGAGTAATCCCAGCAAGATAATTAATAGCACCACCACCGTTTACTGATACGAAGTTTCCATTATTAAAAGATGGTGTAGCAACGCCTGATGTATCTAACTTAGTAAGAAAAGTTGAAACGGAATTATTGCCAATAACATAATATTGATAACCATCACTTAAAACAGCACTTGCTCTTGAATCAGAACCACTACTAATATTAACTACTCCACCTAAAATATTTCCTGAATTATCAATTCTAATAGCAATTGCACTATTGCCTCCCGTACTAAATGTTTTGTAACCTACAGCAACGATACTTCCATCAGCTAATTCATCAATGCTTGTAATTTGATCTGTTGAGGCACCTGCATTGGTAATTATTAATACACCGTTTACGCCAAAAGTAGAATCTATAATTCCATCTTGTGTATACTTAACAATTGTTGCGTGTTTAGTAGGTTGTCTGGAGTAACCGCCTACTAAAATATCTCCATTGCTTAATACTTTTACTGTATTTGTTGCATCTTCACTTGTTCCAAAACTATATTCTGCAAAACCATTAATTCCAAATGTAGAATCAATAGTTCCGTCAGTATTAATTCTGCAGGTAATAAAGTTTGCATCTGACGCTGTAACGTAAGATAATCCAGTTGCTACAATTTTTCCATCAGTTTGTAGCGCCATCGAATACATATAAATCGATGTTCCATATTGCATGATGGCTCTTCCTGTATCTCCGAAAGTACTATCTATCGAACCATTTTCTTTAATGTGCATTACAACA
>JBKCGZ010000029.1:0-6180 GCA_046303115.1 Bacteroidota bacterium
ATCCAATTTCCATGGCCAGGTATGTTAAGAACCACTTATGGAGATCATGAACGATGCAGAACAACTTATTTTAGCACTTACGATAATTTATACTTTACTGGTGATGGTTGTAAACGCGACTATGACGGTTATTACCGAATAATTGGAAGAGTAGATGATGTTATCAATGTGAGTGGTCACCGATTAGGAACAGCAGAAGTTGAGAATGCCATTAATGAACATATTCACGTGATTGAATCGGCGGTGATTGGTTATCCACACGAAATTAAAGGACAGGGTATATACGCTTACGTTATATGCGATCATTTACCAGCTGATGAACATACAACTCGCAAAGAAATTTTAGAAGTGGTAAGCAAAGTAATTGGTCCTATTGCTAAGCCCGACAAAATACAGTTTGTAACGGGATTACCTAAAACTCGATCAGGTAAAATCATGCGAAGGATTTTAAGAAAAGTAGCAGAGAACGATTTAAGCAATTTAGGTGATACGAGTACTTTGTTAGACCCAAGTGTGGTAGATGCAATTATTGCAGGGGCTTTATAATGTGCTAATTTGCTAATTTGCCAATGGGCTATACTGCTAATCAAATTATTTCAGTAGCTTTATTGCTGCCAAATTATAAGCATTTACAAACGTTTAATTACTAACACATCAACTCCTTTGAAAAAGAATTACTCCCTACTCATCCTGATAGTTTTTACGACCACGTTTGCATTTGGGCAAAAAAAAGAAAAGAAAAACCCCGACACATACATCTTCAAAGAAACATTACTTCAATCGTTGGTGGAAAATGATGAAGCTATTTTTCTAACGCTGGCGCCTGCACGAAATGATATAGACACAGCAATCAAATATTTTGATGAACCAAAACAAATTTCTTCCAAAGGTGCGGACTCGCTATTTTCAGTGCTCCAAGAAAAAGCAGGCGATAATTTTAAAACGCTACAAAAGTTTGGAACGGTAAACAATATCGACTGGACCATGATTTCAGAAGATAGTTTAGTAGCAGAACCCAAAAAGAAATTGGAAAATGAATTCCCTACTTTACGTTTTAAATATTACTTCACCCATTTAGGCGAACACTATTATTTTTCAACAACTCGTCTATTGCTTATCAATAATCATTGGGTATTAACGAACGGGGTGCGCTTAAAGAAAGTGATTACTACTTCCGAAGAATAAAAAAAGGACTGATCACTCAGTCCTTAACTATTATTGCGTTTTAGCCATTGAGCGCTTTACTTCGTCGGTGCCCCAATGTGGTTTTAAAAACTCTTCCGATTTATTCGCTTTTAATCCATCGCTTGCTAACTTATAATTTTTAGCAGCTTCTTTTTTATTGCCTGCTTTCAAAAGCTCATCCCCTTCTACTAAATATAATCGAGGATTGGTAGCATCCATCTTTTTTGCATCGGCAATTAGCTTTTTAATCTTCGCTTTGTGATCAGCTTCTAATGAATCATTATGATTAGCCATCAAACGTAAAATATGCGCCTTCAAAATTAATGGCTCCGCATCTTTCGGACTTATCTTAATTGCCTTTTCAGAAAACGCTAATGCACGTGAGTAAATATCTTGCTTTCTCAATGAATCGAAATATAAAAAACCTGCCTCCGCATCAATATAAGCAGCATAGTATTGTCCGTAATAGTTTGTTGTATCCGATTGTGCTAATCGATCAAACCCTTCGTAAATCTTTGCTTTTAATTGTTCATTTGAACAGGTGTCCCAAACATTCACATAACGCTCTAACGCGCGTTGTATGCGATTACTCGTCATAGGAGGACGCTTTAATTCTTGCTTTGGTGCTTGTGCACTTACACTCATTTGCAAACATAACAGCACTAACACTGCACTTACTTTTTTCTTCATTACGATTAGTTTTTAAATAAATCTTCTACCCAGGCTTTTCCCCAATTTTCTAAGTCTTCCTGCAACCAAAGTTCGTGATAAAAAATTCTTTTTTGAAAACGAGGAGGTAAATATTTTTGCCAGTTCGTGCCACCTGTCGCAGCAATATCAACCGGATCTTTTTGTAAGTAACGTACAGCCGATTTATAATGCGACAATGGCCAGTTAATATTCACATTCACATCTAACTGCTTTAATAATTTAATCAACTTTTCATTCTGCTGATCTTCCGCCGAAAGCTTTTTATATTGCGATAATAAATTCACTCCCTCCATGGATTTTGCAAGAGTAATTAACTGCGTCGAATATTTTTCTTCAAACTGATTTAACGTAAGCGTTTTTTTCCCAGTTGCTAATTCAGTTGCTCCCGCCTTCCAGTAAATATGCTCAAACATTTCTTCTACGCTTGAACTCTTACTATTTATTTTTTCTCTAACATCTTTTGAAACTAATCTTTCAAATTCAGTTGAATAAATTTCAATGCTACGGTACTGCGCCGACTGAAATCCAGATGCAGGCAATAAGCTCATACGAAACTTTTGAAATTGCTCTGGCTCCATGCCATCCACCATAATCGAAAATGAGTCGGTTAACGCCACGAAATAACGATTAATGCGCTGTAACTTTTGAATCATCAAATCAACAGTAACATTTTTCGCATGACTAATTTGCTTGAATTCATGAATGGCTAACTTAAAATATAATTCCGTAATCTGATGATACATGATGAATACTTCCTCATCAGGAAATTTCGTTTTAGGCGATTGTAAACTTAACAAGGTATCAAGATGAATATAGTCCCAGTAAGTCAAATAATCAGCATATAACAACCCATCAAGGTAAGATGTTAAATCCTGCCCCATGGCATTAAACTTCTCTTCCAGAAGCTTAATTCTACTTTCAATGTTTTCAGGTAAACTCATGCTTCAAAAATACTATTTCCGCTCGAATATTTGCCCACGACTGATAAAGATTAGTCCATAAAAAAAGCCGACTCTAAGGCCGGCTTCCTATTTTTTATCGGTTGAAATTAATTTCTTCTTCCACCCATGTAAATCATGATGTAGTAAAGCAATGTTGCGATCGACGCAATAGCAGCTACTACATAGGTCATGGCTGCCCACCATAAAGCATCTTTTGCATTTTCATGCTCTTGTCTTGTTGAAACTCCTGACGATTCTAACCATGCTAAGGCGCGGTTACTTGCATCGAATTCCACAGGCAATGTTACTAAACTAAATAAGGTAGTTGCAGCAAATAAACAGATTCCAATTAACAATAAACTTGGGAAAGTATTAATAGTTAAAATTCCTGCTAATAAAATCCAGTGCATCCAACCTGAAGCGACACTTACAATAGGAACCAACGTTGAGCGAAGCTGTAACATGCTATATGCTGTTGCATGCTGAACAGCGTGACCACATTCGTGAGCAGAAACTGCCGCCGCTGCTGCGTTTTTTCCGTAATATACACCCTGACTTAAATTTACTGTTTTATCTGCAGGGTTGTAGTGATCTGTTAACTGACCTTCAACACAAATTACTTTTACATCATAAATTGCATTGTCGCGAAGCATCTTTTTCGCAATCTCTTCACCTGATAAATCAGAACTGATTGGTGTTTGAGAGTATTTTTCAAACTTACTCTTTAAACGAGCACTAACCATCCAACCAATGGCCATAAAAATGAGTGATAAAATTAACATGTTTTTATTTTTTTGAGTTATACGTTTGATTTGGTAATTTATTGTGTTATTTGAGTTAACAAACAAATTTAATAGATAAATGTTAAATATTTACTCCCAACGAAAGACTTTTACCGCAACAAAATAAATGATTACTCCCCAAAGCATAATAACTCCTAATTGATAGGTAATATCCATCAAACCAGCACCTTCAAATGCTACTTTACGCATGGCATCATTCAAATAAGTAAGCGGTAGAATTTTACAAACGGGTTGTAACCAAGAAGGAAAATTTTCAATTCCAAAGAAAGTTCCAGATAGTAAAAACTGCGGCAGCGTGACAATATTTGCCAATGGCGGAATCGTTCCTTCATTCTTCGCAATTCCAGAAACTACAAATCCGAAGCCCATAAATACAATTAATCCGATAGCGGATAAAATAATCATATCAACAAAGGTGGTGAGTCCGTTAACGAGCGTAAACCCGAAAGCATAATGCCCTAATAAAATTAAGAACATGGCGCCTAACAACGCAAAAACCATTCTTGCTAATGCTTCTCCTAAAACGATAAAAGGACGTTTAATAGGAGTTGCAAAAAATCGTTTGATAACTAATGTCTGACGTAAATTAAAAAATACGAATGCTGTTCCGAATACTCCCGTACTTAGCAATGAAAAACCTAATTGTCCCGGCAAAATAAAATCAATTGTTTCGTAAGTTCTTCCTTGTAATTGCTGCTGTTGGATCGTTGCCATCGGCTGAGAAATATTAGCAGCCTTCAAGTTTAACTTATCAATCAAATGTTCTAACATCGATTTTACAATCACCCCTTTTTCGCCAGATGCCATTGTTGTATAAAGCTGGACGTTATAAGTAGAATCACTGTTTGATTTTTGAATATTGATGATAGCATCCAAATCACCTTTAAATATTTTTACGCGTTGCGTTGCCGTATCCATATCATGCTGAACCGAAAATGCAGGATTAGAAATCATTCCAATATAAATCGGATTATTCGTATCGCAATCAGGCGATAATGCCACATCTAATGAAACACTTCCACCTTTTAAAAATCCGAATACGGTAATAAATATTAGAGGAAACACCAACGTAAATATCACCGCCGAAGGACTTCTTGTAATAGAACGAAAGCTTGCTTTTGAAATGGCAAGCATGGCTTTCACTTGACTATAATTTTGGTTGTTATTCATCTCTCCATTCATGGCCTGTCAGTGATAAAAACACGTCTTCTAAATTTGCTTTTTTTACTTCTTTCTTTCGCTCGAAGCCGGAAGCTACTAATTGATCAATTAACGCATCCGGGGTGTCTAACGCAATAATTTTCCCTGCTTCCATCACAGCAACGCGATCACATAATTGCTCTGCTTCATCCATGTAGTGCGTGGTAATCACAACCGTTGCTCCTTCATTGCGCACATTCCTGATTAAGTCCCAAAGATTTCTACGCGCCTGCGGATCAAGTCCTGTAGTAGGCTCATCTAAGAAAATAATTTTCGGTTGATTGATTAACGTTGTTGCAATTGAAAATCGTTGTTTTTGTCCGCCGGATAACTCTTTGAATTTTGCTTTTGCTTTATCTTCTAATCCAACTTTCGCCAACATTTGCATCGGATTAATTTCACGGTTATACAATCCAGCAAACAACACTAACAATTCAACTAAAGTTAAACTTGGATAATATCCAGCAGCCTGCAATTGCACACCAATTAATTGTTTGATATCATTTGCCTGTGTCTCGATATTTAATCCGCAAACCATGACTTGTCCCCTTGATTTTTCTCTTAACGTTTCGATGATTTCGAGCGTGGTTGTTTTACCTGCGCCATTCGGACCAAGAATACCGAAGATTTCGCCTTCTTGCACCTCGAAAGAAATTCCTTTCACCGCATGAAAGGATTCATATTTCTTTTCAAGATTACTGACTTGAATAATACTTTTTATTTGCACGTGGCAAAGTTAGAATTTAAAAAATGACCGCAGTTAAATTTTCGTAAAATATTCCGAATTAAAATTTAACCATCGCCTGAATATTAAACGATCTTGGCGCCTGCAAATCAGCTGGTCGTCCTACATACAAGTTATTCAAGACATTTTTAGTAACAAAACTCAACTGCACCGACTCATTAACTTTATAGGCGAATCGAGCATCGAATACCCATTCGCCATCAGGGTTTTTATCGCGATAATCTTTAACTCCAGGTATAACCCCTTCAAATATCTTATCAATATTTTCCATAAAGCTATAATACCTCGCACTCCATCCTAACGAGTACTTTTTATAGGTTGTTTCTGAATCAAATTTAAACATGGTCCTGTTGCGGTATTTAAGGACGTTTTTAGTCGAAGAGTTTATTAAAGTGTCTTCTGCAGCATTGAAATCGGTTTGAATAGGATCAATAATCGTAACACCGCCCATCACCGTTTCCTGAACATTACCAATCTTACCATCACCACCAATTGAAATTTCAAATCCGTCGATGCGCGTATTGCCAATATTCTTCGACTTAAATCCTAATCCGAATAAAGGATCTGTTGCTGGATTACCCCATTGACCAAATGT
>JBKCGZ010000030.1:0-5778 GCA_046303115.1 Bacteroidota bacterium
GCTTATATACAAACAGCATTAACAATTGATCCTAAACAAGGTGAATTATATGATGATTTAGCAGACATGTATAATAAGCAGAAGAAATATGATTTAAGCGCTTTGACTTATGAGGCGAAAATCAATAATTCAGCTAAGGCAGCAATCACAGATTATTTCAATATGGGACGTGCCTGGTATAATGCGAAAAACTATGCGAAAGCGGATTCTGCTTTTGCAAAGGTTACAGAAATTAATCCTACATGGCCTAACGGATATTTTTGGCGAGGACGTGCAAACGCACAAATTGACAATACCGCTAAAGAAGGATTAGCAAAACCACATTATGCAAAGTTCATTGAATTAGCGAGTGCAGATGCTGCCAACCTAACAAAACAAAAAACTAATTTAGTAGAAGCTAATAGTTATTTAGCATTTGCTGCTTTCGTTGCAAAGGATTGTAAGCTATCGATTGAGTATTGGAATAAAGTTTTGGAAATAGATCCAACAACCAAACAGGCTAAAGATTCTATTGAGGCAATTAAAAACTCAAAAGATTGTAAATAAAAAAATGGGGCTTAAAATTAAGCCCCATTTTTTTATGCTATTACATCATCATCCTGCTGATTTCGAAATTTAAATCCGACTTTTTTACCATCGTACATAGATGTTTCAATCATATAAGTTAGTGCGTCATGTACAGTGATTTCACGCATTGCATCTATTGGAGGAACAATAGCATCTGTATCTAATGCATTAATTAAAAACTGATCAATTAATTTTTTTAATGTATCGTTTGAAATAGTATCTGCATTAAAATTATTGAACAATATTCCAATTTGCTTTTTACCTTCTACAAAAAAGTGATTTTCTGAATTAATAAAAATTCGTCCTAGCAATTGTCCTACCTCACCCCTTCTTTCAAACTTCATTGCGTCCGCCATAAAATTATAAACGGATATCATTCCGCAAACTCCACGCTCATGATTAATACTTACATAATTTGATTTGCTAAGCGGATGAGTTGCATCAAATGCAAAAGCATTTGTGTGCATTATAAAAATCAAAACATCATCAGCAACTTTCAATTCTGCTTCAAATGTTCCACGATCAGTATATTTCACTTTTATACGAGGATCATTTAAAAGCATTATATGTTTCAATTCTCGCTCATATTCCATGAGCATATGCTTTATCAATGAAAAAGCTGCAAAGGTTGTATCAGTTGCATTTTTTGCATTCTTAACCTTTGTATTTAATAAATGAAGTATCTGTTCGTTCATAATTTAATATGCTCTTGCAAATAATACTCGCTGTCCCGAAGGCTTTCCAGTTAAAATACAAAGACCTTCTTCCACTGGGTTGTCCATAGGAATACATCTGATTGTAGCTTTTGATAACTCCTTGATTTTTTCTTCTGTCTCTGTTGTACCATCCCAATGCGCATAAACAAATCCGCCTTTAGTATCAAGAATTTCAATGAACTCATCCCATGTATCGGCACGATTCGTTTTTTCCTCACGCAAGTCCATTGCTTTACGATAAATATTATCCTGGATTTGCTCTAATAAATTTTCAATTTTTAAATGCAAATCTGTCATTTGATAAACCGCTTTTTCTTTGGTATCACGTCTTGCTACTTCCACCGTTCCATTTTCTAAATCACGCGGACCAATAGCAATTCGAACCGGAACACCTTTTAATTCATATTCTGCGAATTTCCAACCTGGCTTATGTGTATCACGATTATCATATTTAACTGATATCCCTCTTTTCTCTAGTGATTTTTTCAATTCAGCCACCTTTTCATTGATAGCAGTCAAATGCTGATCATTTTTAAAGATTGGAACGATTACAACCTGAATTGGTGCTAATCGAGGAGGAAGTACCAAGCCATCATTGTCAGAATGGCTCATGATCAAAGCTCCCATCAAACGAGTTGAAACGCCCCATGAAGTAGCCCAAACATATTCTTGCTTACCTTCTCGGTTGGTATATTTCACATCAAATGCTTTCGCGAAATTTTGTCCTAAAAAATGTGAAGTACCTGCCTGTAGTGCTTTACCATCTTGCATCATTGCTTCAATGCAATAAGTATCGAGTGCGCCTGCAAATCGCTCATTTGGCGACTTCATTCCTTTAATAACTGGAATAGCCAAGACATTTTCTGCAAAATCTGCATAAACGTTCAACATCTTAATAGTTTCCTCTACTGCTTCTTCTGCAGTAGCATGAGCGGTGTGTCCTTCCTGCCACAAAAATTCTGCAGTACGAAGGAACAATCGTGTTTTCATTTCCCAACGGACAACATTTGCCCACTGATTCACAAGAATTGGCAAATCACGATAGGATTCAATCCAGCCTCTATATGTATTCCATATAATCGTTTCGGAAGTAGGACGCACAATTAACTCTTCTTCCAGCTTAGCGTCCTCATCTACAACAATTCCTTTTCCGTCAGGGTCGTTTTTTAATCTATAATGAGTCACTACAGCGCATTCCTTTGCAAAACCGTCCACATGACTCGCCTCTTTACTAAAGAATGATTTTGGTATAAAAAGAGGAAAATATGCATTAACATGACCTGTTTCTTTAAATCGGCGGTCGAGTTCCTGTTGCATTTTCTCCCAAATTGCATAACCATAAGGCTTTATCACCATGCAACCTCTAACGGCTGAATGTTCAGCTAAATCGGCCTTCATTACAAGGTCTTGGTACCATTGAGAGTAATTTTCTTCCCTAGATGTTAATTGTTCGCTCATAGATTTATAAATTTACCCAAAATATTTTTGGCATTGTGTTTGCCATTTGATTTAACAGCAAAATTGAATAACTAACAGCATAAAAACAATTTAATTCTATCATTTATGAAATCTCTAGCTCAAATAATTAAATTGAACCCAATTAAATCTACTCTTTTCATTACTTTTTTATCTATTTCAAGTATTTCTTGCTCTTCCAATCGATATTCGGCGCATAGCGCAGACGATGTCTATTTTACAAGCGTACCACAATCCGATCAAACGAGCAATTATACACAAAGCTCCGATAATCAATATAACAATTCCAATCAGGTGCAGGACCCGAATCAAAATACTGCAGTAGATAATTCCTATTCATCCGACCAAGGAAATGTAGGCAACTATACAGTCAATTCAAATCCGGATGACAGTACAATTGATAATTCGAATGTATCATCAAATCGATATAATGATGGTAATGGGAATACATACATTACTAATAATTATTATGATCAGGATGACTACTATGATTATGCATATACAGCACGTTTAAGAAGATTTAATCATGCTTGTGGTTGGAACTATTACGACCCATACTATACTAATATGTATTGGTATGATTATAATCCTTATTCATATGGAGTAAGCGTTTATACAACATATAGTTGGTGGGGATTAACAACTACTTATAGCTATAATAATTGGTGGCGTAATTGGGGTTATGGATGGGGAGGAAATTGTAATATTGGTTGGGGTAATGGCTGGGGTAATGGCTGGGGTAATGGCTGGGGTAATGGCTGGGGTAATGGCTGGGGATATAACAATGGCTATTGGAATGGTTATAACAATGGTTATAACAATGGTTATTGGAATGGTTATTACGCTGGATTATATAATGGAACTTTTAATCCCTATTACTACAACAGCATGGACTCTTATAGCTATTACTACGGACCGAGAGGAGGGAAAAACAACGGGCATATTGCATACAATACTCCAAGAGGAGGATCAAATGTATCGCAATTGTATAATGAGCTTGGCGTAGGAAAAAATAACGACCACTTAATTGGTAACGATGGCATACAGGCTATTGGACGACCAAAAAGAGAAATAAAATCGACCTATAACCAAAGCAATAATGGGAATTCGATTAAAACAAATGCAATAGTAGGAGGTAATAATAGCAATCAAGGCGAAATAAAAACGAACCCTGTGAAAGGTGGAATTAACACTACAACAAATAATGGTGAAAATGCAAACAGCAATGCAAATCAAAATAATAGTACAACACCTCGCGGAAACAACAATTTAAATACAATAAATAATCAAGGGGATACTTATAGCAATCCGAAAAATAATAATCAGCCTTCGGAGAACGCAAATCCTAAAAACAACACTACCCCTAAGGAAAATTATCAGCCAACGGAAAATAATTATAGCAATCCTAGAAACAATAATTATACGACTCCGAAAAATAATAATCAGCCTACAGAAAACAACTATAGCACACCGAAAAATAATAATCAACCTTCGGAGAATAATTATAGCTCACCGAGGAACAATAATTATTCAACACCAAAAAATAATAGCCAACCTTCAGAAAATAACTATAGTACGCCAAGAAATAATAACAACTCAACTCCGAAAAGCAATAACCAACCTACAGAGAATAACTACAGTACCCCGAGAAACAACAATTATTCGACTCCAAAAAATGATAACCAGCCATCGAAGAATAACTATAGCACACCGAGAAATAATAATTCCACTCCGAGAAATAATAATTATTCACAGCCAAGAAGCAATGAAAACAACGTAACACCAAGAAGTAATAACACAACTCCTTCCTATTCTACACCAAGAAGTTCTAGCGGAGGGAATACTGGTGGAGGAGGCACTGGAGGAAGAAGAAGATAATTTTATTTTAATCTAGTTTAGAACTGCTACAGAATAGTAGCAGTTCTTATTTTATCTAAATAGTATGAAAAAAATAATAACATCCATTTTATTATCATTTTTATTCAACCTAGGATTCGCACAAAACGATGGTGACATGCTTCGTTATTCGATGTTAAATTATGGTGGCACTGGCAGATCTTTAGGGATGGCCAATTCATTTGGTGCACTTGGAGCCGATATGAGCAGTACCGCAACAAATCCTGCAGGACTTGGCTTATATCGTTCAGGAGAGATTAGTGCGTCGTTAGGTTTTAATAACCGATTTGTAAATGATAAACTTTTCAACGAATCGAAACAAAGTAATAATTTTAAAATGGCATTTGGAAACGCAGGAATGTTATGGCATTTTGAAAATCAGAACTACAGTAAATGGAAGGGATGGACATTCGCATTAGCTTACAATCAAACCAATAATTTTTCTTCTAACAATTTTGCATCTGGTTTTAATGCTAGGAATTCAATCCTGCATTCATTCTGCGAAGAGCTAGGTAATCTTGATCCTTCATTAAACGTAGTTGACAATATTCGAACTTATTCTGCCTATACTGCATACTCTGAATACAATGGGGATAATGCGGCTTATCTTACTACCGATTTCCCTTTTGACATAGACCTCGCTTGGCAATCGTATTTGATTGACAGTGTACAATCTGATGCAGGACAAACTTATTATTTTAATGCGGTACCCTTTGGTGGTGTGCAACAAAGTAAGAGAACAACTACTCGTGGCGGCCAAGGAGAATTCGATATTACTTTAGCTAATAATTTTGAAAACAAATTATTTTTAGGAATAACCATTGGATTCGCATCAGTTAATTTCAATCAGATTACTAATTGGCGAGAATATGACAGTCAAGATTCAATACCTGGCTTTTATTCTTTGGATTACAACACAGAGTTAAATACAACTGGAAGTGCAGTAAATTTTAAATTCGGTGTTATTTATAAGCCAATCGAAGCAATGAGAATCGGAGTTGCTTTCCATACTCCAAGTAGTTACTTATTAACTGATGATTATTCTTCAACAATTAATGCCAAGTTAGAAAGTTCAACAGGGGCATTAATTGAAAATGATTATGCATCTCCATTATCAATACCT
>JBKCGZ010000031.1:0-14656 GCA_046303115.1 Bacteroidota bacterium
AAAGTGGTGTCGATCGTGGTTTGATTGGACCATATCAGGCTGGTTCTGTTTTTAGAATTAAAGTGGATGCTGGTGTTGTAAAATATTTTAAAGATGGTGTTTTGGTTTACCTAAGTGCAGTAGCTCCAAACTTACCACTGATTGCAGATGTATCAATTAATGAATTAGGAGGTACGGTTACTAATGCACGCATTGCCAATTATAATAATGGAAGATTTTCATCGAACATATTAAATGGTGGAACATATAATTGGATGGTGAATGGAGTTGTTCAGCAGTCAGGACTTGCATCTGTTTATATCAACGCTAATTTATTAGATCATGATACCGTAGTTTGTCAGTTGGTAAGTAATTTACCTGGATGTGTTTCTCAAACATTAACTTCAAATTACATCGAAAATGTTTTCGTAGCGCCTGATAGTGTTGATGCTGTTTTAACTACCACATATGCTCCGAGTTCTTGCTTTATAGGCATTGAACAAGTAAAGTGGAAGTCGAGCGCATTCAATAAATATAATACCATTGCTAAAAGTGATAATTCGTTAATTAAGATGCAGGGTGGCGGTTCCTGGAATGGTGGCGCAGCATCTTGGAATACCGTTCAAAATAATGGGTACTTCGAATTCAAAGCAATTGAAATAAACAAATGGAGAGCTGTTGGACTTTCAGCAACTAATACCAATAATGATTTGTCGTCAATTCAATTTGCTATTGTATTAAATAATACAGGTGGTATTTCAATTTACGAATCAAACAACAACAGAGGAGGATTTGGAAACTATGCAGCCAATGATGTTTTCCGAATTGCTATTGAAAATAACGTTGTGAAGTATTATCGTAATGGAACTTTGTTTTACATTTCGAATACAGTACCTGTTCTTCCTTTAGTAGTCGATGTTTCGCTATACGATTTAGGTGCTACGGTGGCGAATGCAGTTGTGGCAAATTATCATGCAGGTGTTTTTCAAGCATCAGCAACTAATGCAGGGACAAATCCAAATTATCAATTCTTTGTCAATAATGTTTCAGTGCAAAATGGTGCAGCATCAACATATACGAATACAAGTTTAAATATTGGTGATACTGTTTCGTGTATTGTGACTACAAATGTGAATGGATGTATGCCTTTCCCATTTGCTTCAAACTATATAGTAATAGGAAAAACAAATCCTGCTAATCTTGATTTAGCAATTACATCCAATCCATCATTAGCTACTTGTGCCACTGTTACTGAACCTGTGAAGTGGAAATTGTCTGATCTTTCTAAAGATGCGCAAATTGTGAGTGGAAACGGATTAATCAGAGCACAGAATTTTACGTGGAATTGCGGAGCCTTTTCTTGGAACAAGGTTTATAATAATGGTTATTTAGAATTTTCAGTTGCTGAAACAAATAAATTCCGCATGATTGGATTAAGTGCTACAAATCCAAATGCTGATTGGACATCAATTCAATATGCCATCTATTTAACGAACACGGGAACATTTGATATTCGTCAGTCAGGAACAACAATCGCAGTTCCAGCGGCAGTGTATGCAACTAACGATGTCTTTAGAATTGCTGTAGAAGCGAATGTGGTGAAGTATTATAAAAATGGTTCGTTGATTTATACAAGTTTAGTAACACCAACGCTTCCACTAATGGTTGATGTTTCTATTTATGATCAGGGTGGGACTGTGAAAAATGCAGTGATTACCAATTACAGTAGCGGCGTGTTTAATGCCAACCTCGTGAATGGAGGAGCTAATCCTATTTACAATTGGAAGCTAAATGGAGTTGTTGTTCAGAGTAGTGCAGCTGCTACCTATACCAATTTGAATTTATTAAATGGAGATGTTGTTACTTGCGATGTGCAAGCAACACCAACAGGATGTAGCACGCAATTGTTTTCATCAAACACAATTACAAATAATATTATTCCTCAAATTAATGTTGATTTTGCGGTACGAGGTGTTGCTGTGCCAACATCTTGTGCTGTCCTATTTGAAAAAGTAAAATGGAAAACAAGTGATCTCTCCACTTGCGTTTCAATACAAAATACAAATCAATTAGTAAAAACAGCAAACCCTACGACATGGGATGGTGGTTCTGCTTCATGGAATACAGTAAGTAATAATGGATACTTCCAATGCATAGCTGCAGAGAATAATAAAGCAAGAATGGTTGGACTAAGCACAACAAATACTGGTTACGATCAAAATTCAATCAGGTACGCCTTCTTGTTAGATAATAATGCTACTTATCGTATTTATGAATTAGGAGTGTTTAAAGGTATTGTTTCTCCATACGCTGTTAATGATACTTTTAAAATTGCAGTTGAAACAAATGTGGTAAAGTACTATGTGAATAGTGTACTAATTTATTCTAGTGCGCTTGCTCCGACGTTACCTTTGTTGGTCGATGTGTCACTCTATGATTTAGGTGCAACGATAACAAGTCCTCTGGTTGTAAATTATAATGGAGGAACATTTGAAGCGGTTTCTGTGAATGCTGGTACTTCTCCTATGTACGACTGGCAAGTAAATGGAGTATCTGTGCAAACGAGCACTGCATCTACTTTTACCAATACAAGTTTAAGTCATCTTGATATTGTGTCTTGTTCTCTTACTCCAAATCTTGCGGGATGTAGCAATAACCAACCAATCAATTCAAATGAAGTCGTTAATAATATCATTGCACCTACGAATATTGATTGTTATGTTAAAGGTGTACCTGTTGTCACTTCTTGTAACTACTTAGTAGAAGAAGTTAAGTGGAAAACGACAGACTGCATTAATACAAAAGCTACAAATAATAATTTATTGAAGACGCAGGCCGATGGTGTATGGGATGGCGGTGCTGCATCATGGAATACGGTTAGCGTTAATGGAAGTTTCCAGTTTACTGTTTCAGAAAACAATAAGGCTAGGGTGGCAGGACTTTCAACGACTAATGCTAACGCATTAAATACAACTGTTGGATTTGCATTCCATCTTTTACTTACTGGCGAATTACGTATCGTTGAGTCGGGAGTAGATAGAGCTTATTCGGGTTCTTATGTGCCGAATGATATTTTGAAGGTTGCAATAGAAGTGGTTGCAGGACAAAATCGTGCAAGGTATTATAAAAACAATGTACTTCTATATACTTCAACAGTAAATATTGCTGCAGCCTCTTTGCCAATGTTGGTGGATGTTTCCATTTATAATATGGGTGGTACAATCACTAATGCTTTAGTGAGTAATCCAAATAATGGTTCATTTACAGTGGGCGCTACTAACGTTGGTGCAGGTACGTACACATGGAGAGTAAATGGAAATATTGTTCAAACAGGAGCAACAACGACTTACACGAATGCTACATTAATAAATACTGATCAGGTTACATGTTCTGTTGTTTCTGGCTTGAATGGTTGTGCAGGTATTGTTTACAATTCAAACAATACTCGATACTACGGCACTTCAGTTATCGTTAATAATCCACCAGCAGTTTGTAGTCCTACAACTATAGATTTAACTTCACCTACTATAACCGCAGGTACATCAACCGATATTACTTTGTCTTATTGGTCAGATGCTGCAGGAACAATTGCAATCCCAAATCCAATGTCGGTGGGGTCGGGTACTTATTACATTAAGGGGACTCGTTTAGGTTGCGTAGATATCGAGCCAGTAACAGTTGTCGTTAATCCATCACCGATAGTGGATATTACAAGTCCTAATAATAATCATCAAATTGATTGTAATGTTGGTTCCATTGTACTCACTGCTTCTGGAACTGGTACGCTTAGCTGGGACGATAATACAGCAAATCCTGTACGCACCGTTTATCAACCTGGGACCTATGTTGCAACTTACACCGGTGCGAATGGGTGTAGTACTTCAACGAACTTTGTGGTCTATAAAAATATAGATCTTCCTGTTGTAGAGATTTTAGGAAACACTTCTCCAATTTGCCAGGGTGCATCAGTAACTTTAAACGCGTTGCCTTCTACTTTCAATAATGCAGTTCGTTTTGACGGAACGTCTCAGAATGTTGACTTAGGAAATTGGTTTAACTATCGGAATTTTGCTGTGGAGATGTGGTTACGTCCAGGTGCCTCACAAACTCCGAATGCATGTATCATCGATGATAATTATTGGTTCACTGGTCGTGGTTGGATTTGTCAGCAGAACAATGCCTCTACTAATCAGTATATATTCTCTTGTTACACGCCATACGGAAGTGTAGGTGTTACATTTACACTTACAGCGAATACATGGCAACATGTAACATTAGTCAAGTCTAATACAGCACTACAGGTTTATGTGAATGGTGTAATGGTGACATCAGCACCTTGGAATTATGGAGCTATCTATTATGATGGATCACAATTTCTTCGATTAGGAAGATGGGGTGGGGGTGGCCGCTATTGGAATGGTCAGATGGATGAAGTTCGAATGTTTAATTCTGATATTACAGCGGCACAAATAGTTGCTGATATGAACAGTAATTATCCACAAACAACCAATAATCTTGTTGCTTATTATAAAATGGATGAGCCTGATAACTCGCCAACTATTTTTAATGCTACCTCAATTCCATCACGCGATGGTGTTACTGTTGGTAATCCTAATTTCTTAAAATCAGGAACTGCAGTCACTAATTCATTTACTTATAGTTGGTCACCTGGTGGCTCTACGGCATCATCGGTTTCATTTACTCCTAATGCACCTATAGTTTATTACTCTTATGTAACAGGTAGTAATGGATGTATGAAAATAGAAAGTTCCGAAGTTACTGTAAGCTTAAATGGATCAGCTTCTATTGCATCAACTGGAACATCAGCATGTTTAAACGGAACAGCTCCTGTAATTACATTAACGGGTACTGGTGCCGTTGCTCCATATACCTTCTATTATACGATTAATGGAGTGAGTAATACTGTAACATCAGCTGCAGGAAATTCATTTGTAAATATTGCTCCACCTACAAACACTGTTGGTACGTATACTTACGAGTTAAAGAACCTAACTTATTCAAATGCTTCTTTCTGTTTACAAGCGCAAACAGGAAGTTATACATTAACGGTAAATCCTAATCCTTCATTAGTAGTTACTGCGCCTGCACCGATATGTTCTCCTAATGGTGTGAATCTTACAAATTCCTCTATTACCAATGGTAGTTCATCTGGAGTTAACTTTAATTATTTCACAAATAGTACAGCAACTAACGCCTTGGTCTTACCGAATAATGTAACAACTGCAGGTACTTATTATATTCAGGCTGTTGATACCTCTACTGGTTGTAAATCTATCAGTCCAGTAAATGTTACAATTAATCCTCAACCATACCTAGCTAACTATTTAGGTACCGATATATGTAGTGGAGCTACAAGTAACGTGGTATTAACGCCAAGTATTCCTTCGAGTACAACATGGAATGTAAATACAAACCCTTCAAATGTTCTAGGTACATCAAGCGGTTCTGGTGCTGCTATTACACAAACATTAACAAATAGCTCTACGACGAATCCTGCTTTTGTTGATTACAATGTTATTTTAACCGCAGCCAATACCGGTTGTGTGAGTGATACAGATGTTGTGACAATCACTGTTAATCCGATACCTACTGTGATTTCAACAGCCTCAACTAAAGTTTGTACTTCAGGAACTTCAACACTACAAGCAAATCCATCTTCAGGTACTATTCAATGGTACTCATCGAGTACAGGTGGTGTTCCGCTATTGTCAAGTAATAATTACACAACCACAGTACTAAATACGAATACTACTTATTTCGCTCAAGCTAATTATGGAACTTGTACCAATGGAATTCGCACCCCTGTTGACGTGATAGTAGAAAATCCTGGGCAATGGTTAGGTTATTCAAACGATTGGAATACATTGTCTAATTGGGGATGTAATTTTCTTCCAACAGCAACTACAAATGTGACTATTCCAACAACTCCGGATGGTGGATTTTATCCGATTGTTTCTACAAATAATCTCGCTTTATGTAAAAACCTTCAGCTGAATTCTTCATCGTCAGTTACTATCAATACAGGAAGAGATTTGAATGTTTATGGTGATATTATCAATAATGGTTCTCCTTCGTTTGGTAATGGTAAATTATCGCTTAATGGAAATGTATTACAGTACATCAGTGGTGCTGCCACTCAAAACGTAAATCACTTATTTGTCAATAATTCAAAAACAGGTAATGCTGTTAAGTTGAATGTAGATATGCAAGTAGATAGCGTCCTTGAATTTGCTACAGGTCGTTTTTCACTTAATGGTAAAAACATGACCTTGGGTACAGCTACACAAGATGGATTGGTAGTTGGTGCTGGAGTTAATAAACATCTGAATGCGGAGCTAGGATACTTTATTTGCAGAACAAACCATAACAGCACCTATTCTTTGCCGTTAGGCGACTCTACCGATTATACTCCTTTTACAATATCGTTTATCAGCGGTACTCAAGCGGGTAGTGCAATTCAATCTAAAGTAACAAAAGGCAAAGAACCTAACTTGATTGTAACTACTGATTATTTGAATCGTTATTGGACAATTGAACCAATCAATCTACTTACAAATGTCGATTACGATGTGATGTATAATTATCAGAATATTGCTGATGTGATTGGAACAGGAGTTCTTTATCCAATCAAGTATAATACATTAAATGGTTGGTCAGGTTGTCCAGGATCAAATGCAAATACTGTTCTCGGAATCACAGGCTCTCACAACTTAGCAGGTAAATCGTTTACATGGTACGGCTTAAATAGCTTCTCTAACTTTACTGGAGCTGGTAATAGCAGCCCATTGCCAATTCAATTGTTAAGCTTTAATGCAATTAAAAACAATCAGCAAGTCGATTGTAAATGGTCAACGGCAATTGAATTTAACAACGATTATTTTACGATTGAACGCAGCGAGGATGCACTCAATTTTTATCCAATCGGAATTACTGATGGAGCCGGTAATTCAAATACGATATTGAATTATCAATTCACCGATTATAATCCTTTGGATGGAATTAATTATTATCGTCTACGTCAGACTGATTTTGATGGACATTCTACTTTGAGTGAAATAAAATCTGTTAATATGAATCAGGTACGAACTGTGAAATTAGTGAGTGCCTATTTTTCAGATAATAATTTGAACTTTGAGTTTAACAGTAATGTGGATGTTAATGCAGTTAAGCTATTTGATATTTCAGGAAGAGAAGTTGTTCATTACGATTTCCAAAATAAAAATGTAATGCATGATTATATTGCTGTTGGAAATATAGCAAGTGGAAATTATTTAATGGTCGTTCAAACCAACAATGCTGAGTTTGTGAGTAAGCTTGTTAAATAATATTACCTCGATTAAACATTTTGATGTTGATTAGTTTTTATTGATTGAGCTATTGGCAAATCACATCTAAATACTAATTGAATACTTTTATCGTTATCAATTTAAGTAAATCTACTTGGTGCTTATGAAACGATTACATTGGTTATTATTATCTTTTCTTCTGATTGGAAATGCTTATCATGCCAATTCTCAAAATGTTGGCATTGGAGTTTCAGGATTATACAATGTACAAACAGAAAGTTTTGGTGCTGGTGCAAGAGTAGTATTATTTCCTGATAATGTGATGAGTCTTTCTCCGCAAGTGTCGTATTATTTCCCTTTCAATAAAATTACAGAGTGGACAGTGGGTGCTGCGTTGGATTATAAATTTTTATATCGCAATAAGTATTATGCTTATGCTTTAGTGCATGGCGGTTATAACCGCTGGACAAATTACGATGAGTCGCTGATGGAAGGTGCAGCACCTAATAATTGGAATTTGGAGGGAGGAATTGGTATTACAACTACACATTGCCTTCGACCATTTGCGGAGTATCGATATAATTTAAAATTTCAAGAAACACATTTTAATGTCGGGTTGCTATTAGTGTTAGGTTGTCGTGGTGGAAGAGGAGAGGATTGTCCGGTTTATAAAGATTAAGAAAATTGAATTTAAATATGAAAAAGTTAAGTCTGTTAACAGTATCAATTATTGTTTTGATAATTGCTTCATGTTCTAAAGAACGAATTGAATTAAAACCACAATTGAATTCGTATAGTTCTCCCAACGCTTATTTGGACACTAAAAAACAAGATGAGCAAGAATTTATTATTGATGGTTCACAAGGACCTATTGTAGGTAATCAAGGTACTACTATATGGGGAGGGAAAAATTGTGTTCGTTTACCTAATGGTGATACCATCGATTATCCTTTTACGCTGAAATTAGTGGAGTTGTATACGCCTGCTGATATGATTTATTATCAGATGCCAACTGTTTCGGGGAATCGAATTTTAGCTACTGATGGGGAAATCAGAATTCGCACTTTTAAAAATGGTACAGAGTTGAATTTATTACCTGGATGTGCAGGCTTTATGGTTAGTATGCCTAATGATGCACCGGTTCCCGGATCTCGAAAAAAGTTCTATGGGTTTAATTCGGCTAGTATTGTCGATTTTACAGATGATCTTTCTTCTTTAGGAATAACATCTTCTCAAAGTGCATTCTGGGGTGTTGATACCATTGGTTATAATTCAATCATTGAACGTTTCGGATGGATTAATTGTGCGCAGTTAGCTGGGACAACTTCAGGATGTACATTAACATTTGCTTCTAATGTTGATGACTTAACGAACGTAGCCATATTTGCTTATTTGCCAGCGACCAAAACTGTTATGCAAGCATATAATCAATCGATGGGGATAATTCCGAATGGTTCTGATGTAAAAATTATTGCCATTGCAGTTGATGCTAATGGTAATTTGTTTAGTTATTATCAGCAGTTAAATGTAAATGCATCGCAGAATATTCAGGTAACAATGTCGCAGACAACAGATGCTCAGCTGACAGCTCTTTTGAATGCGTTGTAATCAGTAATTATAATCTTCATAACTTTTGCCACACCAATGGCAATAGAAATTACCTTCGCTAAATTTATTCCATTCGTCTCTCCATTTGTGAATTCCTATTTTGCATAAAGTCATTCTGCAAATAAAGATGATTACATTTCTCATTTGGATTTTCTGAAAAGTAATTAATTATTTTACCATCATCATTGACCTACATGAATGTATTTCATTTGTAAATCGAAGAACATATACTTGATGACTTAGTTCTTTAGTGTTGATGCTAATTTTTTGAATGCCTTCGGTGAAATTATAAGAATTGGATAAAACTACTCTGCCTAATAAATCTACAATTTCCAATTTCACTTGACTACCTTTTGATAAATTGATTTCAGCATTAATTACATCTGAAAATGGATTAGGGTAAACATTCTTTAGTTCAAGATTATCTGATATTGAAGAAGAATATCGAATTGGTTCAATAAATCGACAAGCCAAATATCCATTTGCATGATTTCCATTTTCATAATTTAAATTGGCTGCATTCAATGCAAAATTCAATTCAGCTAATAAGTAATTTGAGACACATCCACCAATTACATTACTTGCCTCTTCAATAACCTGATCAACCGTAAATCCTGCGTATAGTCCAGAAATAAAATAGCGACTGCCTAAATAATCTGAAGAAGGATTAAAGTTTGGATCATAAGCATCAAATCCAACATTTAATTTTGCAGTCACTAATTGTGCTGCGAACCCATTATTATAGTTAACATCATCAGTTAATATTCCGAATGGCAAAACAGCAGGTGTTCCAGTCTTAGGCAACCAATTAGTAATCGCTTGTGCATTCGTTAAGGTAAGCATATTATTGCACCCAATAGTTAATCCTGCAGGAAACGCATTGCTGAAATTTGCATGTAAATAATTCCCCAGATTATTTCCGTTTGGAGCATCACCCCAAGTTGTTTGCGAATATGTTGTTAATGTATCACATTGCTTACATTCAATTCCCATGAAGTCGTAAACAGCAGTACAACCATTATTATCTGTAACTGTTACGAGTAGTTGTAAAGTAGGACATAGGTTCACCAAGTTGTTGGTATTATTTGAGCCATCTGACCATTGCGTACTATAGGGAGCAGCTCCTCCAATTATGCTTATTGCTGCAGTACCATCACATACAAACTGATCGCATACATAGGAGTCCGTTTTGGTTCCTGTTAAAATGATTGCATCGGGTTCTGAAATGGATTCAGTAATACTTGCAGTACAGCCATTGAAATCTGTAATTGTCGATTGGTATGTTCCAGCAGTTAAATTATTAATGCTACTGCTGCTTGATCCATTGTTCCAGTAATAAGTATATGGAGCATCACCTCCAATAACATTAAGTGAGATGCTTCCATTATTTCCGCCACTACAAGAAATGGGGGTAGTTGAAGAACTTATAATGATTGGAGCAGGCTGAATTAAATTAATAGAACGGATTGCTGTTTGACCATTATTATCTGTAACTGTTACCGTGTATGTACCAGCATTCAAATTAGACAAATCTTCTGTTGTTGCACCATTGCTCCATTGATAAGAATAAGGTGCTTGTCCGTTATATACTGTTAAATTGATACTGCCATCTGCATTCCCATTGCAGCTTATATTGGTATTAGTTTCGGATAAACTAAGTTGACAACTTAAAAAGTTTAAATTGCTCGTACCTTTATCATAATTTATATTGATACTATTGATAGCGTTATTAAAATCAGAGTAAGAAAGAGTAGAATTAGAGCATCCTCCAATTTTATTATTTGCCTCATCAAATAATTGTTGAACTGTCCAGTTTGCAAATGTACCATTAACAATAATAAGATCTTTCAATTGTCCTCCTGCAGGTGCGAAATTAGAATCATAATAATCAAATCCAATATTCAATGCAAGTGTGATTAATTGACCTGCCAATACGTTATTGTATGAAGTTGAAGTAGGATCAACGAGTACTCCACTAGGCAATGAGGTAGGTGTTGTTCCCTGTGGCAGAAAATTTCTAATAGCGGTCGCTGAAGTTAATAGAAGTTTATTAGTGCAGCCAATTTCCAATCCATTGGGAAAAGCATTTGAAAAATTAGCATCCAAGTAAATCCCAATATTATTTCCATTCGCGGGTGCACCCCATGCGCCTTGAGTATATGTAACATAACCTGTGCAGCTTTGAGCGTCTAATTCATCAATTCCAATTAGAATAAGGTATGACAATAAAATAATTTTAATTGGTTTCATTGCAACTATGTTTTTAAGCTTATAATAAAATTAATAGATTAAAATTAATAAGCAAGTATATTTTGACAAGTAAACTAAAAATATAGGTAAATAGATGGAATTTTGTTGATTATTTATAAAAAATGATGGCTAATTAATTAAGTAATGATAATTTATTATGACTAAAATGAAAATTGACCCTTATTGTCTGAATTTATTTTTCTCGAATCAAAGTTTAATTAATTATTGATAATAATTTCGATAAAAAATAAAATTATGAGAAATAAATCAGATGCACGTATGCAATCAACATATATGACTAAGGTTGCACTTGCACAATCAATCATGGGATTTGTAATGCTAATGGGAAAAGGATTCGTTCCTAAGGATGAAAAGGAAGAACCTTTTCGAATTATTGACGATACACCAGTTTATCATTCTGGCTCGAATATTTTTCCGTATGAACTACCGCCTTCAGAATCAAAATTGACTAAATGGGGGAGTTTTCAGCATCCATTTTTAATGATGGGTATGCCCGATTGTGGCGGAATTGTTAAAATCTATATTAGTTATTCTGAAAATGGTAATTACCTGCTTTGGATAAAAGGTAAGCTCGATGAGTGGATAAATGGCGAAGGTGATTATGTGCAAGGTTTACTTGCGTGGACACCCAAGAAGAAAGGGGATACCTTAGTAAAAGCTGGCTATCGATTATTTTATGCCTTAGTTTGCGAGATGGATCATATTAAAGAAGGTGAAGATTATTCCACAATTTATGAGGATCCTGATGATTGGTCAATAGAGTGGGAGGCAACAGCAAATTGTAATATGATTTTTTCTGCTCTAAGGAATACAACTTATTCCAGTAAAAAAGCACTTGAAAAACATATCGAAGAGGCTCCTACGTTTTTGAAAGAAAGTATTAGAAAGCGAGCACATTGCTAAATTAAAAAAGTTATAGTTTCGATGTGTTTTTTATTTTGTGAATTTGATTTTTTTAATTCTTCGACCTTTAAAAAATATTTTTTTGTGATTCATTCTTACACTATCTAAGATAAAAATGGCATCTCTTTATTTTTGATTTATGGGCAAGGAAAAATTAAAAGTCGTACCTCCATTTACAGTGCTTTCAATCCATATTTTTCCATTGTTTTTTTCTAAAAATTCTTTGCATAGAATTAATCCTAATCCAGTGCCTTTTTCGTGATTAGTTCCTTGCTTTGAATAAATAACATCAATTTTAAATAACTTTTCGGATTCTTCTTTTGTCATTCCAATACCATTGTCGTTTACTGATATTATAATTTCGTCTTGTTTTTGATCTGAAGAAATGGTAATTATTCCTTCAGGTCTTGTGAATTTTATGGCATTAGAAATTAAATTCCTGAGAACAGTGCTAATCATTATTTTATCTGCATAAACAACAGATTCCTTCTTTATATTGTTGTAGATAGAAATCATTTTTTCTTCCGCATTACAACCCAATAATTGAATTGATTCTTTAACGATATTGTTTATTTCAAATAATTCAGGGTCATACTTTATTCTCCCTGTTTGTATCTGAGACCATTCCATTAAATTGAGAAGAAGATTTAATGCCTTTTTTGATGATTCATTGATGATTTTAGTGTACTTGTCAATACCATCGAAATTTTGTTTTTCAATTTGATCTAAAAGTAAATCGCTGAATCCGGTAATAGCATTAAAAGGACTTTTTAGATCATGAGCTATAATGGAAAAGAACTTATCCTTCGCTTGATTTAATTTTAGTAATTCTTCATTTTGTTTTTTGATAATTAATTCTCTGTCTCTTCTCTCGGATAAGTCTTCAATTATGCCCCAAACAACTTTTCTGCCATCTACGTCAACAAAAAGAGCCCCACTGATTGAGAGTGGATAGCGCGATCCATCCTTGCGAATATACTCTTTAAAATTAGGTCCAAAACGCCCTGTTTCATTTAAGGTTTGAAGTTGATCAATTTCCTGTTGCTCATATTCTCGAGGGGTGATTTCCCAATAGCTAAGGTTTAGAAATTCCTCCTTGGTATATCCAGTAGATGTTAAAACAGAATTGTTGACTTCTAAAAATTCGCCTGTTTCGTGTAGGACTAAAGCCATTCCCACTGGCGACTGCTCGAAAAGCATTCTGAATTTATTTTGTGCAGTTTCGCGCTCATTGGCATTTATTTCATAAAGCGACTTGAGGCGAAGATTTTCTTCATTTAATTTTATTAGCTCGTTAATAATCTCTTCTCTTGACTTGTCATGATAGTTCATCTAGCTTCTTTTTTGTTAAGTAAAATTTGTCCGATTGGTATAAAAGACAATCTGAAATAAGCCCTGAATCTACAAAGCTATTCATGAGTTTTTTTAATTAGTTGTTTTTTTTATAAAACTTCTAGTATAAAGATACTTAAATTTTAAATAAAAGGAAAGCAAATAGTTAGATTTAAGCAGCATTTCCTTTGAACATTTCTACAATGTCTCTTAAAAAGACTGTATGCAAATTAAATTTGTTTAAAATCGATTACCATTGCATGAGAAATTGTTGAAAGATTTAGCGCTTTTATCATAAAGTTTAAGCTAAGTTTAAATTGAAAATAGTATTGTATTAAACTCCTTCACATCTTCAATTTTATTAATAATTCAATCTTTAATTAAACTCTAGAAAGTTTAAAATCAAACGATAGCATAAATAACGCTCCATTTTAAAAGAATTATTTTTCTAGAATAGAAAAATGTTTTAATTTCGACCCCGGAGAGTTGGCAGAGTGGTCGATTGCGGCAGTCTTGAAAACTGTTGACTGTAACAGGTCCGGGGGTTCGAATCCCTCACTCTCCGCCAAAGAAAATTAAATGCCCCGATTTCGGGGCATTTTTCATTTAATCATGAGCTAAACTTGTTTGAGCGAATGGGTTGAATAAAAATTGACGTCACGAAGTGACATATTTAATTTTCATTGAAGCTTCCACCATAAGGGTTATCACGAGCGATAGCGAGTAATCCCTCACTCTCCGCCAAAGAAAATTAAATGCCCCGATTTCGGGGCATTTTTTATTTAATAATGATTCAAACTTGGAATTGATAGTTTGTTTTTTGTAAACCATGCTTTTCTTCCAAACCCCTATATTTGAAAAAACAAAATTACTATGCTAACTGGGACACATGTATCGATTGAAGATCCTCGTAATAATGATGTGCTCGTTTACATTAATGGAGAATTAGTCCAACGTAATGATGCTAAAATTTCCGTATTTGATAGCGGTTACCTGATTGGTGATGGAATATGGGAGGCCGTACGTCTGCATGATGGAGTTCTTGTTTTTATTGATCAACACCTCGAGCGACTCTATGCTGCTGCTAAATCAATCGGGTTAGATCTCAAGTTAAGTAAGCAGCAGCTCATCAACGAAGTAAATAAAGTACTCCAGGCTAATAACATGAATAGCGATGTCCACGTGCGGATAATGTTTACCCGAGGTATTAAAAAAACACCATCTCAAGATCCTCGTTATACCCTCAGCGGACCTAA
>JBKCGZ010000032.1:0-3852 GCA_046303115.1 Bacteroidota bacterium
TCAATTGATACGTTGCCGCAATTAAGCAATATATTTAACTCTGCAACTAATACTGGCAATTTATTTTGTAGTGCTGTAACATCGCTTCAAGATTATAATACTATTGATATATCAGTCTATCCAAATCCGATGAGTGATTTGTTGAATATAGAAGTCGCTACGCAAGAGAATTACATTTTGAAAATGTATACAGCAACAGGACAGCAAATTTTAAATTCAACATTTAAAAATAAATTTCAGTTGAATACAAATAATTATGCTCCTGGATTTTATTTACTGCGCATTGAAGATAAAAACGGAAATGTGCAAGCATCACGAAAGTTGGTAAAGCCTTGATGAATTAAATGCGTAAAGAAGAGAAACTCTTACTTCAAAATTTTATTCCTCCGTTACTTTTTGTAATGCTTTTATGGGTTATAAAAGGAGTAGAGGTTGGATATCATCTGCACTTTTCGAAATACGGTTTATTGCCTCGTAACATAGATGCGTTAACGAGTATTATTACTTTTCCTTTAGTGCATGGCGATTGGGAGCATTTGATTTCTAACAGTGCAGGATTGTTAGTGTTGGGGTTTCTATTGTTTACCTTCCATCGTGATATCGCCTATCGCGTCATAATACAAATTTGGTTGCTGCATGCAATATGGTTATGGTTAGGTGGCCGAACGACTTATCATATTGGAGCGAGCGGAATCATCTATGGTCTAGCAGCTTTCTTATTTTTTACTGGAGTATTTAAGAAAGAAAAATCAACCATGACCATTTCATTACTGGTAGTGTTTTTATATGGAAGTATGGTATGGGGATTAATGCCTTTCTTGCAAGGAATCAGTTGGGAAGGACATTTATTTGGCGGTGCTGCAGGATTACTGATGGCTTGGTATTATCGTAAAACAGGAGTACAACGCCCAGTTTATGATTGGGAGTTAGAAGAGGAAGAACACGAAGTTGAATATTGGAAGGAAGATATTGCAGAAATAAAAGCTGAAGAACAATCTAAAACGTCAGACGATAATTCTTCCACTACTGTTAATTATATTTACAAACCTAATTCAGATCATAATGATGTTAAAAATTGAACATATCGGAATTGCTGTTAAAGATTTAAATACGTCGAACGAATTATTTAAAAAGATTTTTAATCAGGCGCATTATAAAACCGAGGAAGTGCAATCAGAAGGAGTAAGCACTTCTTTTTTTCAGATTGGAGAAAATAAAATCGAATTACTCGAAGCAACAAATCCTGATTCCCCCATTGCAAAGTTTATTGAGAAGAAGGGAGAAGGAATTCATCATATTGCTTTTGATGTGGCAGACATCAGAGCAGAAATGAAACGCTTAGAAAGCGAAGGCTTTGTTTTATTAAATCAAGAACCAAAGCCTGGTGCTGATAATAAACTCGTTTGTTTTTTACATCCGAAAGGAACGAGTGGCGTTTTGATAGAGCTGTGTCAGGAACGGCTTTAAATTAATTTCTCACGCAGCGTACAGAAAAGCCACTTGACATATTATAATTTGCTTTATGCATTTCATCATCTTTATAATGCAGATGTCTTGAAAATGACTCTGATCCGTTCCTAGTAGAACTTGTCCACCAACTGCTTCCTTTTCCGATGCTGCTAAAGCGACCATCATCATGAATACATCCTCCTGGTAAACCAGCAAACCCACTTTCGTTATTGCCATTTCCATCATTATACCAGCCGTAATTATCTTTCAAAGAATAACCAGATTGATTATCGCCTCCTAGATTATTAGATAAGCTGTTCCATTCTGCATCACTTGGTATATGCCAACCGTTAGGAGCTAGTCCGCGAATATCATTTACTGCATACCAATTATAAAGCTTGCCGTATTTATAGCCATTTTCGTTTTTGAATTCATAATAACACCATACTGGGCGCTCTTCATATCCTGCATTCAACCATTCTTCAATACTATAGGCTTGTGGAATAATATCTCCATTTCTAAACCTGTTAACATTCAAATTAGTAGTCATCCAATATTGAGATCCGATTCTTGCATAACCATCTCTAGATGATTGAACACGACTATCAGAGGAAGCATCAACATCAGAAGTATATTCTGTTTCGGCTGATGTGTTTTTATCGTTTGATTTACTCACATTCTTATCAGTAACTCTATCACTTTCTGCCGTGATAAACCATTTGTCACCTTGATTTGCAAAAACTAAGTAGGAAGGATAGTTTTTTGTTTTGTTATTGTAGGTAACTCGCTTTAAAAACAAGCATTTATATTCGGTATCCGTTATTTTTTCACATTTAATATCACCATCTATTTGCTGGTAATAATCCTTGTGTTTTTTAAATTCAGATAATTTACTGTCGATGCAATCATTTTTATCTTTTGCTCTGCCGTAGTAGTCAACCGATTCATTATAAAGTGAAGCAAGTACTGCAACATCTTTCGAATTATGAGCATTGTTCCAGTCGTTAACAAGTTTAGTAAGGCTGGCTGATTCATCTGTAGCAGAAGATTTATTATCGCCTTGCTTACAACCAAAAATTAAAAACATTGCAGCAAATAATAAAGTCGAAAATAAAGGTTTAATATTCATAAAATAGATAATTGAATAGAAACAAAATTATCAATTTTTATGAAATATATTTAATTCACGATCATCTAGCCCCAAAGTCCTCGGCCCGATATTTTTTCGGGAAGGCTCCCACAGTAATTTAAAATCAAAATTTAAATGATAACATTCTAAATGCTATTAAATAAAAAACCATGTAGCGAGTTTACTCTGCTATATAGGTTTTTTGGTGTACCGATAGCTATCGGTACCACTTGTCTCGAAGCCGTCATCCCGATATTTCTTCGGGAGGACACCCACATTAAATTAAAACTTTGTAAAGTGAATTAAACAAAAAACCATGTAGCGAGTTTACTCTGCTACATGGTTTTTTGTGGGCCCACCTGGATTCGAACCAGGCACCCACAGATTATGAGTCTGTTGCTCTAACCGAATGAGCTATAGGCCCTGTTTATTGGGAAGGCAAAAGTAATGATTTCTGATTTTGTTCCCAAACAATTTTAACCCTCGGTTATTTAATCACACCAAGCTCTTTCCCAACCTTGGTAAAGGCTGCAATTGCCTGATCAATATGGTGTCTGTCGTGGCCCGCAGATATTTGCACACGGATACGCGCATTACCTTTAGCAACAACAGGATAGAAGAATCCAATTACATAAATACCCTCATCTAGTAATTTGGCCGCGAATTCCTGAGCCAATTTCGCCTCGTATAACATGATTGGCACAATCGGGTGTTCTCCTGGTTTTATATCAAATCCCGCTTTTGTAATCTCGCTTCTGAAATAAGCTGTATTCTCCCATAATTTATCGCGTAAAGCTGTTGTTTCGCTTAGCATATCAATTACAGCTATCGAAGCACCAACAATTGATGGAGCTAATGAATTCGAGAATAAATACGGACGAGAACGCTGACGAAGCATATCGATGATTTCTTTTTTACCAGAAGTGAATCCGCCCATCGCACCACCTAATGCTTTTCCTAATGTACCTGTGATAATATCTACACGCCCCATCACATTTCGATATTCATGAGTTCCACGACCTGTCTTACCCATAAATCCACTTGCATGGCATTCGTCAATCATCACTAATGCATTGTATTTATCAGCTAAATCACAAATTTTATCTAACTGCGCAATTGTTCCATCCATCGAAAAAACTCCATCGGTAACAATCATTCTATGACGTAAATGCTGAGTAGCTTTTAACTGCTCTTCCAGATCATTCATGTCGTTGTGCTTGTAACGATGACGTTGCGCCTTACACAAACGAATTCCATCAATGATTGAAGCATGG
>JBKCGZ010000033.1:0-20870 GCA_046303115.1 Bacteroidota bacterium
TTAGCGCTCACTTCTAATGAAGGCGCAAATGATTTTCAAACTTCGATTGTTACTGAAGCAGGTCTGCCACTTTATGAAAAAGTGATGCGTTCAGTTCAGACATGGGGAAATGAAAATCAGTTAATGTTTGTAGTAGGTGCTACACGCGCAGAACAATTTGCACATGTGAGATCTATTGCTCCAGATTATTTTTTCCTGGTTCCTGGTGTTGGTGCACAGGGTGGTGATTTGAAAGCTATTTCTAAAGTTGGATTTAACAAGTATTGTGGTTTATTAGTCAATTCATCAAGACAAATTATTTATGCAAGTGGGCATGAAGATTTTGCAATTAAGGCAGGAGAGGAGGCAATGAAAGTACAGCAGGAGATGGAGTTGCTTTTGAGAGAAAATAATTTGATTTAATTTTTTTATTGCTGAATTCTTGATTGTGAATAATTAAACGTTTGTAAATGACTATAAGCGTTTATCAACCGAATAATTAATTTGTGTTCACTATTTTTGCGTATGGGGCGGAGGAGTGGTGGCCCCCTCGCGAAGTGAATATTATTTTTTTGATTTTAACTTTTATTTCGCGAACAATTACGTACGAATTATTCATAATTTCTTTTAAATTTATTTTAAACATTTGTAAACGACAATAAGCGTTTATCAGCCGAATAATAGTTTTCGAATGAATAGTTTTGTCGTGGGGCGGGGCTGCTGTCCCCCCATGGTGTTGGGAGTGGTTTTGATTTTCATTTTGTGTCAAAACAACGAATTGGATATTTAGACCACGAACAAACTAGCCAAAGGGCTCATTTTATTTGATTGTTTTATTTTAAACATTTGTAAACGACAATAAGCGTTTATCAACCGAATAATACTTTTAGTGCATGGTAATTTTGTCCAAAAATTACTTGTATGCGATTAAATAAATGGAAATACCTTTTCAAAGCCTACTTTACATACACTGTTAAAGAGCAAAGGGCTATTATAGTTTTGATGATTTTAATTTCGTTTTTACAATTAGTATTAGTCGCCTTGCATTGGATTCCTGTAAATGGAAAATCGCGAAATGATTTAGTAACTCAAGCAACCACCTCCAATAATACCTTGTCATTAGAACCGCAGTTAAAAATCAAAACTGAGACTAAATCTAAATCATCATCCATCAAATTATTTTCTTTTAATCCCAATACAAATACAATTAACGATTGGATAAACCTTGGTCTAACAGAAAAGCAAGGACAATCGATTTTAAAATACATCAGTAAGGGCGGATCGTTTAAAGTAAAAAACGACATGAAGAAAATGCATGTTGTAAAGCCTGAGTTATTTCGGCAATGGTGGGATTATATCCAATTACCCGATAGTTTAACAGCCTCAAAAGAAAAGTATTTTGAACCTGATCATAAGTCTATGAATACTCAAAAAGTAAATATCAATATCGCATCCATCGATGATTTGGATAAGCTCCCTTTGATTGGAGAAGGGAGAGCAAAGGCAATTATTTCCTATCGCGACAGGTTAGGTGGGTTTATTTTAATTGATCAGTTGTTGGATTTGAAGTCTATTCCGGACTCTGTTTTTTTATCTATTAAGGATCGAATTTATACAGACGGAAAAATTTATAAGTCCCTAAACATTAACGCGGATAGCTTGTTTCATCCATATCTACCTAAATCGTTCGCTAAAATGATTGTTAGTTATCGACAACAGCATGGAAATTATCAACGAATTGAAGACTTACGCATTTTGCCCTTGTATGATGACAAAATCATGCGTAAAATTGCACCTTATTTAATAGTAAAGCCTTAAGCAATGGATTTTAAGTCAACAGAAAACCAGGAAATGATTGCGCAAACTGTGCGTGATTTTGCAGAAAAGAATATTCGTCCTTATCTAATGGACTGGGATGAGTCACAAACTTTTCCAATTGAAGTATTTAAAAAACTTGGTGAATTAGGTCTGATGGGAGTACTTGTTCCTGAAGAATATGGTGGAGCAGGACTTGGCTATTTCGAATATGTGACAGCAATTCAGGAATTAGCGCGTGTTTGTGGTTCTGTAGGATTATCGATGGCTGCTCATAATTCACTTTGTACTGGACATATTTTAACTTTCGGAAACGAAGAGCAAAAGAAGAAATACCTACCCAAATTAGCTACTGCTGAACATATTGGTGCTTGGGGATTGACAGAAGCCAATACTGGTTCTGATGCAATGCGTATGCGTTGTGTTGCAAAGCAAGATGGAGAGTATTGGGTAATTAATGGAGCTAAAAACTGGATTACTCATGGTATCTCAGGTGATGTAGCTGTTGTATTAGCTCGTACAGGTGAGTTGTTAGATTCAAACGGAATTACTGCATTTGTAGTTGAGCGTGGGACACCAGGATTTAAAGCTGGAAAGAAAGAAAATAAATTAGGGATGCGTGCTTCAGAAACAGCAGAGATGATTTTCGAAGATTGTCGTGTTCATCAAAGTCAGGTTTTAGGAAAGGTTGGTGATGGCTTTAAACAAGCAATGAAAATTTTAGATGGCGGACGTATTTCAATTGCTGCGTTGAGTTTGGGAATTGCAAAAGGTGCTTTCGATGCATCTGTTAAATATTCTCAGGAGCGTCAACAATTTGGACAGCCGATTTCAAATTTTCAAGGTATATCATTTAAGTTGGCCGATATGGCAACGCAAATTGAAGCAGCAGAATTATTAACGCTTCAGGCAGCTGATTTAAAAAATCGTGGTGAAAAAATGACGAAGCAATCTGCATTTGCTAAGTATTATGCAAGTGAAGTAGCTGTTAGATGTTCAACAGAAGCAGTTCAGATATTTGGAGGTTACGGTTATACGAAAGATTTCCCTGTAGAAAAGTTCTATCGTGATTCGAAGTTGTGTACGATAGGTGAGGGGACATCTGAAATTCAAAAGCTGGTTATCGCAAGAAATATTTTGTCAGCATAAAAAGTATTAAACTAAATACAGGAAGGCGTATCATTCGATGCGCCTTTTTTTATATCCAAAAAATAAATGTGATGATCATCACTAAAAATCCAGTAAGCGTTATTAGTGTAATCATGCAGCCACTACCTACTGTTGTGCGGTTGTAGATTCGATTGTAAGCGGCTTTCTTCGGATTGGTCAGCCATCCCCAACCACGAGGTGCTTTTAATCCTAAACTATGTCGTATATACCGCTTCACAGATGTGCGTGCCGCGATACGTTTCTTGATACTAGGAATGCGAATACCAAATTTCATATTGAAAAGAATTTATATAAAAATAAAAAAAGTCCTGTAATACTACAGGACTTCCTTAATGATTTGGGTTTTATTAGAAGGAATAGGATAAACCTGCCATTCCAATGAATCGATAGTTTGGATAGTTATAATATCTGAAGTAACGATTAAATCCAATATTATTTAAACTGATAAATACAGAAAGCAATTTCGTATAACGATAGTCAACAGTTAAGTTGGCATCCACATATCCTTTTAATTTTATTTCTTTCATTACGAGCGTACGCGTTGCATTGGTGCTGTCGATACTATATTCCAACGCATTCGATTCTCCTACATAAAAGATATCCGCTTTTGCAAATATTTTTTCTGCTATTGCATATGATCCATGTAAGCCTGCTCTTATAGCTGGAATATAAAGTGGCTTACTTAATTTATCAGTTTTATAGTTGTTGTATTCAATGCTAATTCCTGCAGCAGTTTTCTCCGCGAATTTATATTCCAATGCTCCTGATGCTTTGATGTATTTAGCCTTGTCATAAACTACATTAAATGTTGTAGGGAAAGATCGTAATTCACCCGTACTCACCGTATCTACATTGTTATAAAAGAAAGGCATGTTTGATAAGTCAGAGTAAGAAGCGGATGCTGTTAATATTAAATTATGCTCTAACTTGATTTTTGTTCCAGCTTCAAACATGATTTTGTTGTTTGTGTTTTGAAGAAATATACTCTTGCCAAAAAATGGGTTTTGATTTCCTAATGAGCGAAGGTCATTTCGTTGTAAGTCGCCACTCACTTTACAATACACCGAGAATGTTTCAGGAATTAGTTGATAAGAGCCTACTAAATAAGGGTAAATTCTAAACGCACCTATTCCGTTTTCCGTTTCTCCTACCAAATTAGCTCCTACAGATAGTGAAGATAAATTCTTTTTGATATTTACACGAGGCATGATGCGTAAGATGTTCCTTGTGAACTCAAGGGTGTCGGAATTGTATTTTCCTGCATCGTATGATACATCTAATGTAGCATTACCTTTACTAACTGTTTTTTCTGCACCTGCTTTTATGGTAATATTATTTTCTGACGATTGATAGTTATCAGAAAAAGTATAAAACGCTGCACCACCATTGAATGCTATACCATCATCGTTTTTCTTTTTTGTTTGAATTCCGAATGCAGCATTAACATCTTGTAAAACATGTTTCGTTTCTGCTTTAGAAAATAAATCAGGGGCTTTATATCCATAATAATGCACAAGATCTCTCTTAAATCCTACATCTGCATTTAAAGTAATTTTATCGAAATAACGTATACCCGTTGCGTTTAGTGCGTCGTGGTTATTAGAAGGGTTTCCATAATCTGTGATTCCTCCTGTACTTGATAAATGGTTGTAGCGAATACCTGCATTAAATTCTTTAGAGCGTAAGGAGTTAAAGTAAAGATCTACCATTGGTAAGTTCTCTAGTCCGTATCCCGCTTTGATAAATCCTTTGTATAATTTTTTAATGTTATCGTCCTTGATTTTAACTGGCTTGATAGGCGACAAATTATAATTCGAATTCATCGGCTTAGGCTCTATAGCATAAGTCAATGACGGTGGATTAAATATCGATGTATCACCTACTGGCGTGATGTTAATTTTAAATGCATCGTTTAGTACTGGTGTGTACTCCTTGTAAACGTTGATGTCTTCGTTGCCTAAATTTTTAACTCCACCTTTAGTGCTATCTACAACAGTTTGAGCATTTGTTGTTATCGCCCCTAACGAGATTACAAATGCAGTCAAGATGCTTCGCAATGATATTTTATATGTTGAATTTATCATAATCATTTTATTTGAAAAGAATTTTATTTCGAGTTGTTAAGATCAGTTTCTTGTTCTTTCGGTTCTTCTGGCTTAAGCAAATCTTTTTCAACCGTTGCGTCTAATTCATTGAATCGTGCAGTAGCTAATGCTTTTATATCTTCTGGATCAGAAGGGTCTACTTCAAAATTGTCAATTAAACTTTGTAATGTTTGCTTTGCTTGAAATGTGTCTTTTAACGCTACGTAATTATCCGCAAGTAAAATAAACGACTTCCCAATCCAATAGTCATAAGATGGTACTTCGTTGATGATTTCGAAGCACTTGTTCTGAGATGTTTTGAAATTATTTTGTTTGTATTCAATCAAGGCAAGATTGTAACGCGATTCTGCTCCAACTGCACTACTTTGCTTTGCCGTTGCTTGAAACTCTTTTTTAGCAGTAGCAAAATCATCCGTAAGTAACGCACATCTTCCATTTGTTAAATGAGCTTCAGCGGTAATTTCATTCGATACTTTATCAGCAGATAATAGTTTTTGAGCGTATAAAAGCGACTGATCATATTGCTTGTTCTTGAAATAGCATCGCATCAATCCTGTTTGTGCATAAATAATATTATCTCTTAAATCGGCAGTCTGCTCTAATTTTGCGTAATGAGGAATAGCACGATCATAAGCTTTGTTTTTATAATTGATGTTCCCTGCTTTTAACAATGATTTTTCAGAAAAAATATTTTTAGGTTGAGCCACGATTGCTTCATAACCAATTAATGCATCTTCAAATTTATTTGAACGGTAATCGCACTCAGCAATGTAGAAGGTAGCATTAAGTTTAAATATTCCATTCTCAAATTGATCTAAATATTTTTTGAAAGAGATTTTGGCATCATCAAATTTCTGACTTAAATATTGCTGTTCTGCAGCTTCAAATGTAATCGAGTCTTGTGCACCTTCGCTAATGCTTACATTCGAAACTGTTTTTGCATAATCAAAATATTTATCAGGAGTTCCATTAGAAATATAAATACTCTTTATAGTTGCTAATGCTTCTGCTGCTTCTGGCGATCCAGGATAATTGCTTACTACTTTTTTGAAAATGGTTAGTGCTTCATCATCTTCATTACTGTTGAAGTGTATCAATCCTACATTCAGTTGCGCCTTCTTTGCATAAACGCTATTCGGGAATTCACTTAATAAATCATTGAATAGTTTTTTTGCTTCTGCTGAATTTCCTAATGACAATTGTGCTTTACCTTTTTCGAATAAACCATCCGCTTTGAATTTAGATTTAGGATACTGTGTAAGCAACGTATTCATTGTATTAGTTTTTCCATCTACATCACCTAATAAACCTTGTAATATTCCTTTTTGAAATAAGGCATAATCACTTGATGCCGCACGGTTATCAATTGCTTCTTGATAATAAGGTAGAGCAGTCTCAAATTGTCTTGTTACATAAAAGCAATCTCCTGTTCTTAAAAGACAATCGTCGTAACTTGTTTTTGAAACTTCACCTTTCTTAGCAAGGTATTTTCTGAACCAGGTAGCTGCTTCGTTGTATTCAATATTTTTAAAATAAGAATATCCTAAATTGTAATGCGCTAATTCGTAAAAGTCAGTGTTAACGGATGCTGGATTAAAAATGAAAATACGATATTGTTTAACCGCTGCATCGAATTTGTTTTGCTTGTATAAAGCTTCTGCTTTCCAATACATTGCAAGCGCTCTTAAATTTTGATTGATATCGTTCACAATCGCTTTTTCAAACATTGAAATAGCATTATCAAGATAACCATCATTAAATAATTCAACACCTCTGTAATAAGCTACTTTTTGATAAGCTTCTTTTGATCGATTCGTTTTAACTTTAATATTGTCAAGTGCTGTTAATGCGTCTTTGTAATTTCTAGTATTTAAGTATAGCACTGCAATTAACTCATTCGACTCATCAGCGTATTTAGAATTTGGATAGTTAACTAAAAAGTTTCTGAAGGCATTTAAAGCTACCGGTTGGAATCCTAGTTCATACGAAAGTTTGGCGTAATTAAATTGGGATGATTCACTAATGGTAGGGTCGAAAGAATTTTTACCTGCAAATTGAAATGCATTTCTTGCTGCTTGTTTGTTCTTCGCTTTCAAATAACAATCTGCTAAGTGGTAATACGCATTCTGACCTAATGAATCATTCACCTCTGTTACCTTTTCGAAATTTGCAGCGGCAGTTTTATAATCGCCATTTCTGTACTCACAATAAGCTATAGAGTAACGATCATCACGATTGATTGCTGGTACTGACGATTGATAAACATCGAAATATATTAATGCGTTTTTATAATCGTTTAAGCGGTAATACGACTCCGCGATGATACGATTGATTTCAGATGCATTTTGTGGATTTGATTTTTTCAAAATATCAGATCCGTATTTTATAACATCATTGTACTTTTCTTGTTCGAAATACATCTGAGTAATGTAGTATGGAACAAGTGGTCCAAACGTAGCTGAAGAGTCTAACTTCTTGAAGTACTCTAACGCTGTATTGAAATTGTTTTGAGTGTATGCAATATGTCCGTAGTAGTACTGTGCTGCCGTTTGATATTTTGATTGTACTTCGAGGATTTCATGAAAATTCTTAGACGCTTTTTCCTGATCATTTTTAGAGAAATAGCAATAGCCGGTTTTGAAATAATACTCTGCTACTTCATCACCTGTTAAATAATAAACATCAGCTTTTTCTAATGCTGCTAACGCCTTTCCATATTGCTTCGTGCGATAATGCATACGTCCAAGATAAAACCATGCAAGTGGTGCTTTCGTGCTTTCAGGATATTTTTCAATGAATGATTGAAGCTTAGATTCCGCATCAGGATTGAAAAGTTCAAAGGAAGAGACTGCAGAGTAATAAGCTGCATTGATTTTGCAAGTTAATGTCCCCTTCGGAGCTGCTGAATAAGTATCAAAAAGATCGATGGCTGCACCATGTTTCTCTTTGATAAATAGCTCATATGCTTTCTTGTAATCTCTGTCGGCTTCAGTATAATATTCTGTATGCTGCGCGAATGAAATCCTTGTGCAAAGTAGTCCTGCCAGGATTAAAAATTTTAGTTTATGCTTCATGATTGGGTACACCTATGGAAAGTCAAAATTACATCTATGAAACGGCAGTCAAGAATAAAATAGTGTATTAATGTCCCTTTTTATCAACACCAAAGTGTATATAATTAGACGGTTTGTCGCTTATGATTTGTCCTTTGCAACAAAATCTTTCTACCTTCGTTTAGGATAAATACAAAATTCTAATTCAATGAAAAAAATCAGTGTAATTTCAGTTTTATCGTTGGTAGTATTCATTTCAGCTTGTAAGAAAGAAACTCCAAAACCAGAGGGCGACAATGATACCTCTACATCAATTGAAAATGCAATGGCCGATGCTGCCTATAACGATGTTGCCAATATTGCTGATGAGGCGTATACCGGTTCTGTGAGTTCTTACAAAAGTGGAGTTCCTCCAATATTTTTATCCAATTGCGCTTCTGTAACTTTTGATACTACTTCCACTCCTAAATCATTTACGATTGATTTTGGAACTACGAATTGCTTATGCAACGATGTCAATTACAGAAGAGGTAAAATCATAGTTGCTTATCAGGGATTCTACCGCGATAGTGGAAGTACGCATACGATCACATTCGATAATTACTATGTAAATAATAACAAGATTGATGGTTCTAAAACAGTCATTAATAGAGGTCGAAATACAAATGGCAATTTAACTTTTGATATTGCTGTAAATGGAACGATAACTTGGGATGCTTCTTACTTCGGAAGTGTAAGTACGAGTACTTATACCGCCAATCGTACCCGTGAGTGGAGCGAGGGTGAGTCGACATTATTATGGACGGATGATGTGTATTTGATTAGCGGTACTCAAAGTGGTGTGACACATACAGGGAATTCCTACACTGCATACACCGTTTCTCCTTTGAAAAAGGAAATAGGTTATCGTCATATCACCGATGGCACTTTAGCATTTACGCCTCAAGGAAAATATACCCGTTATATCAACTATGGGTATCCAAGCGGGACTCCTGATAATTTAGCGCAGGTTACTATTAACGGATATACTTATGTTGTTCAGTTGAGATAAAAATTATAATTGCTAAAAACTAAAAAAGGGACGATCTTATTCGTCCCTTTTGTTTTATCTAATTAATGTTATTTGTCCCGTTTCCTCGTGCTTTTTATTGTTTACATCTTTTGTTCGTACTCTGTAAATATAAACTCCGGAAGGACAATCTTCACTTTCATTCAAGTATTTACCATTCCATACTTCATCAGGATTTGTTGTGCGCCACACAATCTGGCCTCTTCTGTTATAAACCCATATTTCAAAATTCCTTATGCCTTTTGAGAAGATTTGCCAAACATCATTGAGTCCATCATTGTTCGGAGAAAATGCATTAGGAAGTGTTAAATTGTAGATATCTTTTACTTCAACGGTTACAAACGATGAATCGGCGCAACCTCCTGCATTTATTGTCACGAATTTGACAACAAATAAACCTGTGTCCTGGTAAATATGTTGAGTATAACAAGAGCTATCAACGGATCCATCACCAAAATCATAATAACAGTTAGTTCCTGGAGCTACAGCTGTAAATGTAATAAGAGGGCTCATCGAATTAACGACTAACGGACTTGCAACAAATGCAGAATTAGGAAGTGCAGTTACGCTTATTGTCGTTGCTAAATTTTGTGTTGTTGAACAAGTATCAGCGCTAATTATTGTCAATGTCGGTTGGTAAGATCCAGCTTGTGTGTATGTGTAAAATGGATTTGCTGTTGTAGTAGTATTTCCATCTCCAAAACTCCATTCAAGTGTTGACCCTGGTGATGATGGAGAGTTATTGGTAAAGTTTACATCAACTGGTGGACAGCCTCCAGTTACATCAGAGCCTAATAAAACTTGCGGATTGGTCTTGATAAAGACACTGTCGGTATAAACATCTGCTAGACATCCAGGTGTTGAAGTGCTAAGTGTGATTACTTGCCATCCTGTTGTGCTAAATGTTACATTGCTTACCGAAGAACTTGCAGCAGTAGATGGGTTGGCATTTAAACCGAAATCCCAATTGAATAATGCTCCTGGCACTATTGCATTGGAAGGACTAAAATTATAACTATTGCCAATTTCGCATTGCGGTCCAGGACGATTAAACGATGCTAGCTGAACAGGATGAACTGTTACAACTACGCTATCTTTTGAGCTGCAGAATCCTTCTGTGGTGGTAACAACATATTTGACTAACGTATCTGCACTACCGAAATTTGGAATTGATGCTACTGGGTCGGATATAGTTGCATTACTTAAAAAGATAGAAGGGGTCCAAGAATAAGTGTAGCCTGCTGTTGTTGGCGATCCGATGTTGACAATTTGATTTGAACAGGTGGTAACTGGAAGTCCTGCATTTGCCGTAGGGTAATTCGCAACCGTTATCGATTGTTTAGTGGTATCTGACGAGCAAAACGCATCTGCTAAAACTAAATATACTACGTAGTTTCCAGCAGCAGGAAAGTTAACTGTTTGAGGTCCACTTGCAGGACCTGATCCATTACCTCCATCGAAGCCCCAAGTAAATGTGGTGCTTGGCTGTTGTGTGCTCCCTGTAAATGTTAAAATCGTATTGTCATTTCCACAAATCTGATTGTTACTTACGGTAAATGTTGATGTAGGGTTTGCTCGCACTAAAATCGGTACTGTATCAGATGATGTACAACCATTAATTGATGTACCAATTGCAATCCATGATGTTGTACCTGTTGTTGGCCATGTAAAAGTTCCATTTCCTGTTGTGGCAGGATTTCCAGAAATAACAGTTGTAGTTCCAAAGTTCCAAACATAAGTTAGGCCTGCAGGTGTACCACTAACAATATTGTTTAATGTTAACGTATCTCCTTCACAAACTGCTGTTGGCGCTGTGACATTGACGGTAGGCGATTGTCCTATTGAAATATTATTGGAAGTTGGAAAGGATAAACAACCATTCTCTTGAACTGCTAATCCAACAGAGTAATTTCCAGGGTTAGCCCAAGAAATATCAAACGATTGGTTTGTTGAGTTGGTAACCGTTCCAGTTCCATACGACCATCCATAAGTTGCGGAACTACTTGCATTGCCAGTGTAGGTAACAGTTACAGGTGTCCCCGTACAACCAGTTGCTGCAAGACTAAATGATGAAGTTGGATAATCGTAAACATAAATGGTATCTCTTGCGGTATCCGATACGCACCCATTCTCAGAAGCTACTAACCATACAGGTTGAGCTCCAACAGTATTCCAGAAAACAGTATTCGTTCCTATGCCTGTTCCAATTACACCCGCATTGTTAGGGTAATTCCAATTGTAATTAGCGTTAAATGAAACAGCATTCACTGAAAAGTCTACAGATATTGGATTTGTTCCATCAGTACATCCACTATTTGTACTTACTGTAAACGATGCGGATGGTTTTGGAGAAACCACAATTTGTCGCGTATACGAACTTAAACATCCCGTAGGGTGATTTAGTGTTAATGTTACATAATAAGTACCTGGACCATAATTGTGAGATGGGTAAGTAAAAGGACCTGCTAATCCGTTTCCATTAACTAACGGTGACCCATCACCGTAATCTAAACTAAATGTTGTTAAGTTGTTTGAATAAGTTGAAAAGTCAGAAATGTTTAAGGTAAGTGATCCACATGCAAAAGTGCTATCGACATTAAAACCTGCAGTTGGTAACATGTTTAACGCGCTTCCCCATTTCATATTAAATCCTGAACCCGACTCGCTCGTATCATCAATCATTAAAGCATAAGTTCTACCAGAGGTAACGGTAACTGGCGGGCAAAATGGAGTTGTATTGCAATTAACAGCGCTCGCAGAAAGTCCGAAAGGAAGTGCAGAGTTGTAAATGTTATTACATGCAACTTGTGTCCCAGGACAACCCGTTGTGATATCATATAAGGCCCAACGAAATCCTCCGACTCCTGTTGGTGTACAGGTGAATTCCAGAGGTGCTGTATTCCCAGGTGTAAACTTGTACCACATTTCACGGTTGGGAGGAGTGGAGAAACAAGAAGGTAAAACAGTGGAGCTATTAATCGAAGAACCAGGGCAGCTAAAATCGACTTTGTTACAAACCTGCACTGCACTAGCGCAATTAATTCCAGGGCTCACTAATCCTTGAGTTGAGTTTATGCAGAGTGAAAAACTTCCATCACTCACTAATGCCGTTACCGAAAACCATACTTGAGTTCCCGTTGCAATGCTAAATGCGGTTGATGCTGTTCCTCCATTTGTTAGTGCTGCATTACAAACATTTGTTCCACCAATTGCGCAATTTCCATTAGCAACAGTTATTGAAGCTTTTTGAATGGGGTTTGCTCCAGAAGGTATTACTGTTATCGTATTAACAGGTCCTGATGTAATATATGTATACCAAACTTCATGTCCGCCCGCTGGCAGTGGAGCGGTAGCGCCCGCATCGCAGGTATTCGAGTAACCATCGCCGGAAGCAAATTGATTCGTACTGGTTAAGCAAATGTTTCCTGTGGCATCGAGATTTATGAACTTAGCATTCGAGCAATTATCGTTAACTGGTACTTGGGCAAATATTTTTGATGTGATTATCAATAAGGTAATAATCAGTAGGCTGAATTTATTTACCATTAATCTCTTTTTCATTCTTAAATGAATTGGCTTTTAAACTATATTTGGAGTGTAATTTAACAAAGTTAAGCCAAAATTATGGAACATATTAAACAATACATCGAAGAAAATAAAGATCGATTTTTAGCGGAGCTGATGGACATGCTTCGCATCCCTTCTGTAAGTGCAGATTCTAAGTATAAAGAGGATGTGCAGCGCAACGCAGAATTTGTAAAAAACAGTTTAATTGCAGCCGGTGCTGATAAGGTAGAGGTTTGTCCTACTCCTGGTCATCCTATTGTTTACGGTGAGAAAATGATTGACCCTTCATTGCCTACTGTGGTTGTTTATGGACATTATGATGTACAACCTGCTGATCCTCTTGAATTGTGGGATTCTCCTCCATTTGAGCCGGTAATTAAAGATGGTTTAATAGTGGCGCGTGGATCATGTGACGATAAAGGTCAGATGTTTATGCATGTGAAGGCATTTGAATTAATGATGAAAACCAATTCACTTCCATGTAATGTCAAATTCATGATTGAAGGAGAAGAAGAAGTTGGTTCATCACATTTGGGAACATGGATTCGTGATAATAAGGCTCGTTTGAAAGGTGATATCATTTTGATTAGTGATACATCGATCATCGCGAATGATATTCCTTCTATCGATGTTGGTTTACGTGGATTAAGTTATGTGGAAGTAGAAGTAACAGGTCCTAACCGCGATTTACACTCTGGTGTTTATGGTGGTGCAGTTGCTAATCCGATAACTATCTTATGCGAAATGATTGCAAAGATGAAAGACGAAAACAATCATATTACGATTCCAGGATTTTATGATGATGTTGTTGTGTTGACAGATGCAGAACGTGAAGATTTAAATCGCGCACCATTTAGTTTAGACGAGTATAAAAAAGATTTAAATGTAGAAGACGTTCACGGAGAAGCAGGATATACAACATTAGAGCGCACAGGAATTCGTCCTACGTTTGAGTTAAATGGAATCTGGGGTGGATATATCGGAGAAGGTGCAAAGACAGTTTTGCCAAGTAAAGCTTTTGCAAAAATTTCTATGCGTTTAGTTCCAAATCAAACTACTGATAAAATCACAGAAATCTTTACTAAACATTTTGAATCTATCGCACCTAAATCAGTGAAGGTAAAAGTTACTCCTCATCATGGTGGAGAGCCTGTGGTAACTCCAACTGATTCGATTGCATTCAAAGCTGCTAGTATGGCAATGGAAACTACATTTGGCAAGAAGCCAATCCCTACACGTGGTGGAGGAAGTATTCCGATTGTTGCATTGTTTGAAAAAGAATTAGGATTGAAGAGTGTTTTGATGGGCTTTGGTTTAGATAGTGATTTGATTCACTCACCAAATGAGCATTATGGTATTTTCAATTTCTTGAAAGGTATTGAGACCATTCCGCTGTTCTATAAGAACTTCACAGAAATGAGTAAGTGATTTCTAAACAATATTGAAAGGCCCCTCGGAAAAAAAATCTGGAGGGGCTTTTTATTTTAATGTAGTATCTCTTCAATTTCAAAGAATAATTAACAATCTTTTTCTTTTTTTATAACTTTAAATGCTTAGTCTTGTTTACACTTTACAACAGCAGAAATTATCAGTCATTAACTCATGCAGAATCATCTAAAAAAAGGGTTTTTATTTAAAAAGTACGAAGCTCCGTTTCAAGCTCCGTTTGATAAACTGTTTGATATTTTTAAAGAATTAATTATTCATACTGCTGGCGATTTCGATGAAGCTATTACCTGGCTTCGCGAATTAGATGTAGAATATAAGTTGACTGATGAAAATTATACGATTGATGATTTCATCGAGGACTTAAAAAAGAAAGGTTATATACGTGAAGAGATCAATGAAGATGGTAGTGGAGGAATTGACATTACTGCAAAGACAGAGCGCGCTATTCGTCAGCAAGCCTTAGATCAGATTTTTGGAAATCTTAAAAAGGCAGGAAACGGAAATCATAAAACAAAACATGTTGGAAGTGGTGATGAACAAACAGGGGAGTTTCGTAATTATAATTTCGGCGATGGATTAGAAAGTATATCGATGACAGAAAGTTTACGCAATGCACAAATTAATAACGGCATTGATGATTTTAAGCTAACTGAAAATGATTTGATCGTGGAGGAGTCGACATATAAAGCCCAAATGAGTACCGTGCTTATGATCGACATTAGCCATAGTATGATTTTATACGGAGAAGATCGAATTACGCCTGCTAAGAAAGTAGCAATGGCATTAGCAGAGTTAATCACTACGCGCTATCCGAAAGATACCATCGATGTTTTAGTTTTTGGAAATGATGCATGGCCAATTGCAATTAAAGATTTACCCTACTTAAAAGTTGGTCCTTATCACACAAATACAGTTGCAGGTTTACAATTAGCGATGGATATTTTACGACGAAAAAGAAATACCAACAAGCAAATTTTCATGATTACCGATGGTAAGCCAAGTTGTGTTCGTGAAAAAGATGGAACGTATTATATGAATTCAAATGGCCTCGATGAATACATCGTTGAGCAATGTTATAATCAGGCTGCACAAGCAAGAAAATTACATATACCAATTACCACTTTTATGATTGCAAATGATCCTTACTTGCAGCGATTTGTCAATCGATTTACAGAAGCAAATCAAGGTAAAGCATTTTACACTGGATTAAAAGGATTGGGAGAAATGATATTCGAAGATTACGAAGCAAATAGAAAAAAACGAATCAAGTAATTAAGCCATCAAAACTAAATTGCTTTTCAAAGTAAAAAAGTTGAAATTAAAATTTACAAAACACAATCATGAAAATAGAAAAAATAAAAACCTTAGGTGATTTAAAAAAATCAGGATATCAATCGAGGTCGATAAAAGATGAATTAAGAACTAACTTAATTGAAAAATTAAAATCAAGCAATCCTGTTTTTGAAGGTGTTCATGGTTTTGAGAATACTGTAATTCCAGAGTTAGAACGAGCTATTTTATCTCGTCATAACATTAATTTGTTAGGTCTTCGTGGACAAGCCAAAACAAGATTAGCGCGTAAAATGGTGGAGCTGTTGGATGAGTATATTCCGTTTGTTGCTGGTTCAGAAATTAATGATGATCCATTAAAACCAATTTCACGTTACGCACAAGATTTAATTCAAGAAAAAGGCGATGATACTCCAATTGAATGGCTTCATCGAAGCAATCGTTTTTTTGAAAAATTAGCAACACCAGATGTAACGGTTGCAGATTTAATTGGTGATATTGATCCGATAAAAGCAGCTAATTTGAAATTGTCATTTGCAGATGATCGAGTAATTCACTTCGGAATGATTCCTCGTGCGAATAGATGCATCTTTGTAATTAATGAGTTGCCCGATTTACAAGCGAGAATTCAAGTAGCATTATTTAATATTTTGCAGGAAGGCGATGTTCAAATTCGCGGATTTAAAGTGCGATTGAATTTAGATATACAATTTATTTTTACTGCAAATCCTGAAGATTATACGAATCGTGGAAGTATTGTTACTCCATTAAAAGATCGTATTGGTTCGCAAATTTTAACGCATTATCCAGATTCAATTGCAATAGCAAGAACCATTACAAGTCAAGAAGCGAAGTTGAATAAAGAGCAATCGGAGAGTGTGTATGTTCCAGGTTTAGCAAAAGATTTATTAGAGCAGGTTTCTTTCGAGGCGCGTGAAAGCGAATACATAGATAATAAGAGTGGCGTGAGTGCACGATTAAGTATTACCGCTTACGAAAATTTAATCAGTACTGCTGAGCGTCGTGCATTAAAATCTGGTTCGTCAAATACAAGTGTTCGATTGTCTGATTTTATGGGAATTATTCCTGCAATTACGGGAAAGGTAGAACTTGTTTATGAGGGCGAGCAGGAAGGAGCAGCTATTGTAGCACAGCATTTAATTAATGATGCAATAAAAAGTTATTTCCCTGCTTATTTTCCGAAGATTGAAAAGTTGGAAAAGAATCCAGATAAAAGTCCTTATGCAAAAATAATTGAATGGTTTTTTAATGAGTCAGGATTTGAATTGTTAGATGATGTTAGTGATGCAGAATATAAAGCTCAGCTAGATCGCATAAAACCATTGGATGAATTAATTCAAAAATACCAACCTGAAATTTCGAAAGAAGATATTTACTTTATCAAAGAGTTTATTCTTTGGGGATTAGTATCGTATGATAAATTATCAAAAGATCGTATTGTTGAAGGGTATCAGTTTAGCGATATGATTGGGAACTTCATTAATAAAATGTAGGTCACTTAATAGCTGATAAATCTTTAGGGAATTTAAAACGAAAGCCAACAGTAATTAGATTATTGTTGGCTTTTTTATATTAGTTCAGAAATACTATCAAAACTCAAATATCACTCCTAGCGTAGGTACAACAGTGCCAGATGAATTTTCTAACTCCTTTAATTTATAAGAGTCTGGTTTGTCAGGATCAATTTCAGGAGATCCATTCGAGTCACGCACTACTGTTAAATACGGATTGAAATAAGTCTTCTGATTTAAGAAATTCTGAATGTCTAAGTAAAAATTCAAAGCCGACTTTTTAAAGAAGTATTTCTTGTCAACACGAATGTCTAATTGTGTAAATGTATTTGTCCTTCCAGTATTAAGTAAACTGTAATCGCGTATAGCCTGTCCTGCTACTGACCAATTTGAAATCAATGCACTCGCTGCATAATTGTTCGGTGTGTAAGGTGCGCCTGAACTCATTCTGAATTTCACTCCTGCTTCCCAATTCTTCTTGAAAATTTTTCCTGCTGTTAAACTTAATGTATGACGGAAGTCGGAGCCCGAAGCGACATATTTATCGTCGCCATTGGTGAATTCGCTTTTGCCATACGTGTATGCAAGTAATGCGTAGAAATTCTTATATAACTTTTGTTGTACTAATAACTCGACTCCATAAGCTCTACCTTTAGAGTTTGCATCAACTGGTACATTTCCCACTACTCCAAAGTCGCTTCCTTGGTTGGCAATACTAATCGAATCGATTAAGTTTAAAGGATAATTTTCATATAGCTTATAATATCCTTCTACCGTGATACGGATGTTTTTATTCGATAGATATTCTAATCCAGCTACAACTTGCTTATTGCGGATGTAAGGAATATTCTTATTCGTAAATACACCAACGTTATTCTTAAATCCTAAAATGGTATAGGCAGGTAGTTGGTAATAAATCCCGCTGCTTGCATTAAAGTTAAACGATTTATAAATTTTTGTAGTTAGTGAAATACGAGGAGAAAACTGATCTAACGGATTTTTCATTTTACTTCCGTAATTATTTCCATCTATTCTTGTTCCAAAGGAAACTGTTGTATTCGCTTTAGCAAATGTTTTACTGATTTGTCCAAAGCCACTGTATTTTTGAAAATTGATAGCAGAGTTAAAATCTATCGTAATATTATTCGGTAGTTTGTTAAAAGTGCTGTTCGTGTAATTCGCATCTTCGATACCAATTCCGTAATTAATTTTCCAATTCTGAATTCGAACTGTTTCTTCAATGCGGACTTTGTTTTCAATTTCCGATGATTGATAATCTAATATTTTACCTGCTGATAAAGTCAAATCATTGTTTTCATATTTATTACTTGAATTATTCAAATGATTACGACTTAAAATAATCGTAGTAAAACGATTTTTAGAATAATGACGATAAGATCCACCAATCGTATAATTCCATTGTTGGTAGGATGGAAGAGTACCTAATAAATACTTTTGTTCATCTGTTTCGTTTGCATCAAGATTCAATTTGAAATTATCAAATGCACCTAATCCAATAAATGTAAATTCATTTTTAGTGTCTGGTTTAATCTTGTACTTGAATTGAAAATCATTATAAATAGGTAGAAAAGGTAATCCCAATGCGCTAAATAAAAACTGTAAATACGAGCGACGATATGAAGCAATTAATGTTGAGTTTTTTGAAATGGGTCCATCAAACACAGTAGCCAAATCACTCGCACCTAGTGTGAGCGAATAAAATGGTTTGTCATTTCTGCCATCTTTAAATTTGAAATCTAATACCGAGCTCATCGTGTTTCCTCTATTCGCAGGAAAGGCTCCCGAGTAAAAATCTACATCCTGAATAAAATCCACATTTAACATTCCAACAGGTCCACCAGATGCGCCTTGCGTTGCAAAGTGATTGATGTTTGGTACTTCTATTCCATCAAGATAAAAACGATTTTCATTGGATGAACCACCTCTAACGATGAGGTCATTACGAAAAGTAGGAATAGATGCTACTCCGGGCAACGATTGAATAACCTTTGAAATATCTCTATTTCCACCAGGATTACGCTTGATTTCCGCAACACCTAAGGTTCGTACTGAAACAGGACTTTCTTCTCTTTTGATAAATACGGGGGCGGTAATCTCAACTTCGTTTAATTTTTTTACGTCCTCTTCCAACGCAACATTCACAATTGCTGTTTTGTTGGGCTGCATGATGACTTCAAAAACAGATTGCTTGATAAATCCTGTTAAGATTACTTCAAGATTATAGGTTCCTGGCTTGTCTATTTTTAATAAATAATTTCCGAGGGTATCAGATGTTGTACTCGTGACCGATACTCCATTCTTCAAAACTACCACAGCAAAAGGTAATGGCTCGTTTGAAATAGCGTTGGTGATCATCCCTGTTACCTTACATTCTTGTCCGAAGGTAATGATGCTAGAAAGAAGAAATAATGAAGCGAATAATAGTTTTTTCATAGATAATTAAAGCAAATAAACAAAGCTATCGGTGTTTTGTTCATGCAAAGGTAAAATTCGGGGGCAAGAATTTCTAAATTCGATGGAATATTCACCACTCTTAAGTAAGTTTGTACATGTTAATTAGCGAAACCGTTATTCTCAAAAACGGATTAAAAGTTTTATACGAACATCATCCAACAGTGGTAGTCTCTCACGTTGCCGTAATGGTGAAGGCGGGTACACGCGATGAAGGCAAGAATGAAGAAGGACTAGCACATTATATTGAGCATTGCTTATTCAAGGGAACAAAGAATAGAAAGTCCTATCATATTTTAAATCGACTAGAAGTTATTGGAGGAGATTTAAATGCTTACACTACCAAAGAAGAAACTTGTTTGCATGCCTCAGTAATGAATCAATATTTGCCTCGCGCTGTAGAATTAATCGCAGATATTTTTCATAATTCAACTTTTCCTGACAAAGAAATAGAAAAAGAAAAAGATGTAATTATTGATGAAATTCATTCTTATCAGGATACTCCTTATGAGCAGATTTTTGATGATTTCGAAGGGCAGGTTTTTAAAGGTCATTCATTAGGACATCCGATATTAGGTACTGAAAAGTCGTTGCGTTCATTTAAACGCAAAAGCATTACTGATTTTATAAAACGAAATTACCATCCATCGGTAACGGTTTTTTCAGTGAGTGGATCAATTGGTTTAGAGAAAGCTGTCGCACTTGCAGAAGAATTTTTCGGCGGAAAAAAATTATCTACCTCCATCCCTAAACGTGGCGCTTTTAAAAAATATCAATCATCCGAAGTCGAAATTCCGAAGTCTATTTCACAGGTGCATTACATCAGTGGAATCCCCGCTTATGCATTAAATGATCCTCGTCGTTATACATTGGTGTTGCTTAATAATTTATTAGGCGGTCCAGGAATGAATTCACGATTAAATTTAAATGTTCGAGAGAAATACGGATTCACATATACGATTGAGTCGGGTTATCATACTTATAGTGATACCGGTATTTTCTTTTTGTATTTCGCGACAGATCAAAAGCATTTTACTAAAACATTGAAGTTGGCGAATCAAGAGTTGAAGAAGTTATGTGATCAGCCTTTAGGAGATAAACTGTTTCAGCAATATCGTGAGCAATTGCTTGGACAAATCATGATGGCGCAAGAGAACAGACTAAGTGTATTGTTATCACGATCAAAAGCATTTTTAAATTTTGGTTCTGTTATATCGGTGGATGAAATAAGAGCGAAAGTGAAGAGTGTGTCTGCAAAAGATATTCAAACGGCTGCAAAAGATTTATTAGGGAACAAGGATAGATCCGCATTAATTTACAAACCGTTGTAGTCTGATTTCAAATTGTTATCTTAGCATTATGTTTAAAT
>JBKCGZ010000034.1:0-7014 GCA_046303115.1 Bacteroidota bacterium
GAAAGCTTGCAATCAATTTTTGAAATTGAAGCTTCTGAATTTTGGTCGACGCATTTTCATTTTGAGAAACCAAGTATTGCCCATTCGAAACAATTAGGAAATGAATCCATCAATAATTTAATTATTAATGCGGTCATCCCATTTTGTTATTCGTACGGTAGGCACATTGGGAGTAAAGTTCTTCAGCATAAATCAATTGAATGGCTTCATCAAATAAACCCAGAAAAAAATAAATACACGACAATATGGGAACAATCGAAGTATGTGTTTGCAAATGCAGGCCAAACACAAGGATTGATTGAACTCAACAATTCTTATTGCTCAAAAAACAAATGCGTTCATTGTAAAATAGGTTTAACTTTAATGAAAATAGAATAATGTGAAAAAGACGATAATAAAAAATGATTGGCATTAAATTAAAAAGCATAAATGATTTTATATTTGTTGAATGCAGAAAAAACACAATCGTTTTTTAAAGAATATTAAAATCGCATTCCTACTGATTTCGTTTGCATTGACTTTTGGAATTGCTGGATTTATAATTATCGAAGGATATACGTTTTCGGAGGCGTTTTATTCTACAATCATTGTTCTATCTACTGTTGGACTTGGTGTTGCGCACGAATTATCAGAAGCCGGCCGATGGTTCGTATGTGTTTTAATTGTTATTTCTATTGGAGTATTTGCATATGGAATTTCCACTCTTACCACCTACGTATTGGAGGGTGAGCTTCAAAAATTTTACAAAAACAAAAGAGCGTCAAAGATGATAGACAAAATGAGCAACCATGTAATTGTTTGTGGCTACGGGCGTAATGGCAAGCAAGCCTGCGATCAATTAACCAGTCACGGACAAAGCTTCGTAGTAATTGAAAACGGCCAAAGTGCCCTCGATGAATTAAAAGAACAACGAGATTTTTTATTCATTGAAGGCGATGCCACTCGTGATGAAATTCTAATTGAAAGTGGAATCACAAAAGCACAGGCAATTATAACTACTCTTCCTAACGATGCTGCTAATGTATTCGTAGTATTAACGGCTAGAGAACTTAATCCGCAATTAAAAATCATAAGTAGAGCATCCGAAGATACATCCGAAGGAAAATTAAGAAGAGCAGGTGCCGACAATGTAATCATGCCTGATAAAATTGGAGGTACACACATGGCTACGCTTGTAACACGCCCCGACGTATTAGAATTTATGGATTACATAACAGGCACTATTAATATTCGTTTGGAAGAAATTCATTGCTCGAAATTAAAAGAGCAATACAAGAATAAGTCAATAAGAGAATTGGAAGTCCGTAATAAAAGTGGCGCAAACATAATTGGGTTTAAAAACAAAGATGGTATTTATAACATCAATCCTGATCCTGATACAATCATGGATCACGAATCAAAAGTTTTCGTATTAGGTACACAAGAACAAATTTATAATCTGTTAAGTATTTTAATATAAATGAAAATTCTAATTACAGGATCTAATGGATTGCTTGGACAAAAGCTAGTTTATTTACTTAAGACAAAAAGTAATATTGAGTGTATTGCTACTGCGAGAGGCGAGAATAGAATTAATGATAAGGATGGTTACTTTTTTGAATCGCTTGATTTAACGAATCGAGAAAATGTAATTTCTACAATAAAAAAATATCGTCCTGATTGCATTATTCACACTGCAGCTATGACAAATGTAGATGAATGTGAATTAAATCCTGAGCAATGTCGCCTGAATAATATTACTGCTACATCCAATATTGTTGAAGCATGTAAGAATTATAATCCTCATTTAATCTACATCAGTACGGACTTTGTTTTTGATGGTGAAGCGGGTCCTTACACGGAAGAAGATATTCCGAATCCGCTTAGTATATACGCGAAATCAAAATTAGAAGCTGAGAAAATAGTTTCTGGAAGTGGACATCCATTTTCAATTTTGAGAACAATGATTGTTTATGGAATTACCGATGATGTACAACGATCAAATATTATTCTATGGACAAAAAGTTCCTTAGAACAATGTAAAGATATACGAGTAATAAATGATCAGTTTAGAGGCCCTACGCTTGCAGAAGATTTAGCCTTGGCTTGTTATGAAGCTGCGACGAGAAGGGCAACAGGTATTTATCATGTAAGTGGACGTGAAGTCATTTCTATTATTGATATCGCATACAAAGTGGCCGATTATTTTGAACTTGATAAAAAGTATATCCACCCCGTTAGTACGGCCGAATTAAACCAGCCTGCTAAGCGCCCACTTAAAACAGGATTTATAATTTCAAAGGCTGAACGTGATTTAGATTATCATCCCCGAAGTATTGATGAAGGGATACGCATAGTTAATGAGCAAATGAATACAAAATAAAAAAGGGCGGTTTTAAAACCGCCCTTTTTTGTATAAACTAAAATATTAGTCTTTCTTTTTGTCGAAGTCGATAACGATTGGAGAAGCGATGCACAATGATGAATATGTTCCTACAACGATACCTACTAACAAGGCAAATGAGAATCCTCTGATTACATCACCACCGAAAATGAAGATAGCCAATAATACGAAGAATGTAATCAATGATGTGTTCATTGTTCTACTTAATGTAGCGTTCAATGCATTATTGATTACCTCTTTCTGATTTAAGTTAGGATGAATTCCAACGTATTCACGAATACGGTCAAATACCACGACAGTATCTGTCATTGAGTAACCCATTACGGTTAACAATGCTGCGATAAAGTCCTGATTGATTTCAAGCGTAAAAGGAAGAATTCCGTTGAAGATTGAATAGATTGACAAGATCATCAATACGTCATGGAACAAGGCTGCTGTTGCACCTAAACCATACTGCCATTTCTTAAATCGCAATAAGATATAAATGAACATTAATACACATGCAAATAAGATAGCCCATACTGCAGATGTTTTAATATCGTCTGCCACTGTTGCACCTACTTTTTGTGAGTTGATAATATTGTCGGCCTTGAACTTTTCAATTGTTAAACCTGCAGGATAAAATCCTTTTACACCTTCGAATAATGCAGCTGTAACTTTTGTCTCAGCCTCTGAATTATTCTCATCGTTGATTAAATAATCAGTAGTAATCTTATAACGATTATCAGTACCGAACGTCTTAACATCTGGAGCTTCACCGAAATTCTTGGTTAAAGAAGTTCTGATTTCTTCTGTAGTTAATGACTTATCAAACTGAACTACATAAGTACGACCTCCATCGAAATCAACACCGAAGTTAAATCCTTTGGTAGCGATTGAAGCAATACCAGCAGCAATAACTAAACCTGAGATAGTGTAATAAATTTTACGCTTTTCAATGAATGGCAAGTTGATATTTTGGAAAGCATTTTTAGAGAATTCATTCCAGAATTTAATGTCTTTACCTTTATCTAACATTCCTTCGAATATTAAACGAGTAATGAAGATTGCAGAGAACATTGAACAAAGGATACCGATAATCAATGTAGTTGCAAAACCTTGAACTGGTCCACTACCGAATGCATAAAGGATGATACCTAGGATTAACGTTGTAAAGTTAGAGTCAATGATAGAAGACATCGCATGCTTATAACCATCTGTTACAGCTAAACGCAATCCTTTACCTGCTCTTAACTCCTCACGAACACGCTCGAAAATTAAGACATTCGCATCGACAGAAAGTCCGATAATTAGGACGATACCAGCAATACCAGGAAGTGTTAATACTGCACCTAACGATGCCAACACACCCATAATGAAGAACATGTTACATATAAGCGCGATATCGGCAACTAAACCTGCTGTGCTATAATAGAAGTAAACGAATATGAATACTATTAATAATGCAACGATGAATGAAATTAATCCATTGTTAATTGCTTCCTTACCTAAAGATGGTCCTACTACCGCTTCTTCGACAATTCTTGCAGGAGCTGGTAATTTTCCTGCCTTTAAAATATTCGCTAAGTCTTTCGCTTCGTTGATTGTAAAGTTACCTGTGATGCTTGAACTTCCATTAGGAATTTCTCCTTGCACGTTAGGAAAAGAGTATACATAATCATCTAATACGATTGCTATTTGCTTTCCAACGTTTTCTGCAGTTAAGCGCTTCCAGATTTTAGCACCTTCTAAATTCATCTTCATGCTGATTTCAGGCTTGTTGTTAAACTGACTGAAATCCTGACGAGCATCTGAAATCGCACCACCATCTAAAGGAGCAGAACCATCACGACTTGAAACTTTGATTGCAATTAATTGTAAAGTTTTTGCTTCTGGGCTGATTGACTTAACAGACCATAACAACCTTAAATTACGAGGTAAAAGTTGTTTCACATCTTCACGTGATAACAATTCATTTAAGCGAGCCGTATCTTTAATTGCACAATAGCCAACAATCGCTTGCTTGTCAACAGCATTCTTGTCTTCTTGAGTTTTTACTTGACCGTCAGCAGGGAATAATAAAGCGAATAACGGATTCTCTTTAGAAAACTGTTCGAAAGTTTGCTTTGAAGTATCCTTCTTGGCGGTATCTGTTTTCGCAGAGATTGTACCTGCCTTTTTAGAAGTATCTTTTGTAGCATCAGCTGCTGCTGTTTTTGAAGAATCCTTAGCTACACTAGAAGAATCTTTTACCACACCCTGAAGGGAAGTTTTGGTAGTATCTTTTGACTCAATTGCAGATGCTGAAGACAACATTTTATTCACTGCTACTAAACTTGGAGCAACCTCTCCAAAAGTGTAAGTTTCCCAAAACTCTAATTTAGCCGTTCCTTGTAATAATTTACGTACACGCTCTGGCTCTTTAACACCCGGTAATTCAACCAAAATACGACCAGAACCTAATTGCTGGATATTTGGTTGAGTTACTCCGAACTTGTCAATACGAGTTCTTAAAATGTTAAATGAACGGCTGATCGCAGCACTTGCTTCTTCATTCAAGTGCTTTAATACTTGCTCGTTTGAGCTGTTAAAATTGATTTTATCTTGATTCTCTATATTAGCGAAAACAGCTGCTAAACTTGCATTCGGATCAACCTCTTTGTATGCTTGTCCGAATAAATCAACAAAACCTTTATTTGAAGATTTTTGTAATTCAAGAGCACGATCAACTGCTTTTTTGAAAGTTGGGTCATTCTGATTGGCTCCAGCTAACGAACGAACTAAATCAACCACAGAAACTTCTAAGGTTACGTTCATCCCGCCTTTCAAATCGAGACCTAAATTGATTTCTCTTTCTTTACACTCCTGATAGGAGTAATCCTTTACAAAAAGATTATAAACTCCTTTTCCTGAAAGTGAGTCTAAATAATTTCTTTCTTTTTGCTCGTCACCCTTTGCGAATTCTTTCGCATCATTTTCAACGCCTCGTGTAATGAATGTAAAAGATAACTGGTACAAACAAACAAGGGCCAATAGGATGGCTAATAACTTAACTGCGCCTTTACTTTGCATCGATTTTATTGTTAATTTTCAGAGGCGCAAATATAGGTTAACGAACGATACGAAACAATTGAAAAAACAATGTTTTAATGGTTTTCTCAGCCAATTTCTCGAATATTCAAACCACAAGTTTAATTTTGCCAATCCATGGCCCAACGAATTCTAATTTCTGCGACGAGCGATTTAAGTACTGACCAACGTGTAAATAGGACTGCAACTACTTTAAAGGAGGCCGGATATCGCGTGTTAGTAATCGGTAGAACATTGAAAACCAGTACAGAAGTAATTCCTAAACGCTATCGAACACTCCGTTTTAAATTATGGGCCGAGAAAGGTCCACTATTTTATGCCTTTTACAATATGCGTTTGTTTTGGTTCCTCCTTTGGCATCATGCAGACATTCTATTGAGCAATGATCTTGATACTCTACCGGCCAACTTTTTAGCAGCCAAAATCAAAAAAACCCCATTAGTATACGATAGTCATGAGTATTTTACGGGTGTTCCAGAGCTAACCAACCGTCCTAAAGTTCAAAGAATCTGGAAAAAAATCGAAAGCTATTGCCTACCTAAAGTTGACCATGCTATAACAGTAAATGAAAGTATTGCTCAACTATTTAAGGAAGAATACAATAAGGATTTTAACGTAATCAGGAATGTTCCTTTAATTACAAAACCATTTTTAAGTGGACGAGAAAGTTTAAGAAGGGAATTGGGCTTACCACAAGAAAAAAAAATATTGATTCTTCAAGGGGCAGGAATTAATATTGACCGTGGAGCTGAAGAAATGGTTGAGTCAATGGCATTCTTGCCAGATTACTTACTGCTTATAGTTGGAGGTGGAGATGTACTTTCAAATTTAAGAAAAATGGTTATCGAAAAGAACTTGAAAGAACGCGTATGGTTTATTGCAAAACAGCCTATCGAAATACTAAGAAAATATACTGCAGCGAGTAATCTTGGAATCACATTAGACAAAGCAAATAATATTAATTATAAACTAAGCTTACCAAACAAATTATTTGATTACATCCATGCTAATATTCCGGTACTCTCGTCTGATTTGCCAGAGTTAAAAAAAATCATTGTTGGGTATGACATAGGAATGATTTGTTCTGACCATGACCCAAAAAACATCTCAAAGGTGATTAAGGAGATGTTTTCATCAGAAGAGCAAACAAAAAAGTGGGAAGCAAATACAGTTATTGCTGCAAAAGAACTGAATTGGGATAAAGAAAAAGAAATACTTCTTTCAATATTTAAAAAAATTGGATAAACATCTTAATATAGTTGCATTTGACAATCCTTACCCACCAACTTACGGAGGAGTAATCGATGTTTACTATAAAATAAATGCACTTGCTAAACAGGGAATAAAAATTCATTTGCATTATTATTCTAACAAAAAAGATATTGCTTTAGAACTAAAAAATATTTGCGATGAAATTTTTATATATAACCGCGAAAAAGGATTAACAAAGCAATTTTCAAAATATCCTTATATCGTTCTATCTAGAAGTTCTGAAGAACTAATTAAAAATCTAGCTAAAAATAACTACCCTGTTTTATTTGAAGGACTCCACACAACATATC
>JBKCGZ010000035.1:0-3664 GCA_046303115.1 Bacteroidota bacterium
CAATAGCTATATGTGCATCGTTAGGAGAACATTCCAATAGTTGTTTCCGGCGCTCATTATAAAAACGCAAGACTAATTCAGGATTAGCATCAAATGCTTCAGGCGTTGCGACATCTTCAATTGCATGATTTTCCCAAAGACCATCTGCATCGCGAAAAGTTTTTAACCCGCTTTCGGCACTCATGCCGGCACCCGTGAATACAACTATATTTTTCATTCGATAATTCTCCAATCGTCTTCACAATGAAATCCACGTAACAAATCACCAATTGGCATTCGCTTTTTACCTGGCAATTGTGCTTCTAGCACGTTAATAAATCCATCAGCGCCACTAATCTTTAAAAACGATTTTCCATCTGTTACTAATTGATGCGTTAAAAACACGCCAGCCTCCTCTTTCTCCGATTTAAAAATCTTCATGGCAAAAATTGAATCGTCCTGCTTCTGAAATTCGACAAATGCACCGGGATAAGGCGACAATCCTCGAATGTGATTATGTATTTCAGCAATTGTTTTTGAAAAATTCAATTTACAATCGTCTTTAAATATTTTAGGAGCATGTTTTAAATCATCAGTAGAATTAAAGAAAGAACTTTGAGGTTTTGCTTCAATTTTTCCTTTTTCAATTTGCTGCACCGTCTTCAAAACAAGCGTTGCACCTATTTGCATCATTCGATCGTGTAACTCTCCTGCAGATTCATTTTCACCAATAGGAACTTCGTCCCTAAATATAATACTACCCGTATCAATTTCCTGCTGTAGAAAAAATGTTGTTAATCCAGTTACTTTTTCTCCGTTCATCACTGCGCGATTTATCGGTGCTGCACCTCTATATTGAGGCAATAAAGAACCATGTAAATTAAAAGTTCCCAATGGCGGCATCGACCATAACACTTCTGGCATCATGCGAAATGCTACTACAATCTGCAAATCAGCTTGTAGTGATTTTACCTCGTCTAAAAACGATTGAGCTTTTAATTTTTCTGGTTGCAACACTTTTAATCCTTTGGACAAAGCATATTCTTTTACTGCAGAAAAGGTAAGCTGTTGTCCGCGACCAGCAGGCTTATCCGGAGCTGTTACAACGGCTACTACATCATATCCGTTTTCGACTAATATATTCAAAGAAGGAACTGCGAATTCAGGAGTTCCGTAATAGATAATTTTCATTTTTTCAGATAAACTATTTCATTCACTTTAATTAATGGTCCGCCCATACAAATAGAAACACCACCTTTTATAAAACTAAACTTCACTCCTATTTTCAATCCATTTACTTTAACAGAATCAGGAAGCACCGAAGGTTCATAGCGTTTGTTATTATCATCAGCTAATAAAAACTGACAACCATCTACATTACGATTATCTAAAACCGTTACAATCGTATAACCTTGTTTTATAAAATCAGATTCAATTGTTTTGGTTGATTTGCATCCAATAATAAAAATGGTAAACAACAAAAAGACTTTTATTTTATCCATGACTATAGGCAATTTGATTCATTTTAGATTTCCATTTTCCAGAATAAAGATAACCAAAACAAAAAACAGTCATCAACGACCAATAGAGAATTTCTACCATCCACATTGATGAAGCAGTAGACTTCAGTACAAAAGAACAAATGAAAATATAGATTAGGTAAATAGAGATATTAACGATTTCTAAATTCATTGCAACACCAGTAGCACCCGTTCCGGAGAGAGAACTTAATTGAATCATTCCTACAGAAAATATCAAGGTAGAAATACAAATAATTGGAAAATCACGATAGGCTCCTTCAATTAATGAACTATCAGATGTGGTCAAATGAAATAACCAATCAGGATAGATTAAAATCAATCCAACAGTGACAACACCTACTATCAAACTAAACAATGTAATTCTTTTTACCAGTGACATTACTTGATCTGATTTATTTTGTCCAATTAGATTAGAGACCATTGTGTTTGCTGCTTGTGAGAATCCCCAAATTGGTGTCATAAGCACCATGTAAATACTTCGTAACACATTTGAAATAGCCAACTCATGTGAACCTAGGCGTCCGATTAATACAAAGAAAATAAACCAAGCAACCATTGAAATCAAATGTTGAAATACAATCGGCAATGAAAGCATGGTAATTTGTTTCATCTGAAGGAAGCTCACCGATTTAAACTTAAACAATCCGAATGCTTTAAATTCTTTATGCCAAAAAGTATAAGCGATTGCATAAACGGCTGCAATTGTTTCTGCGAGGGATGAGGCCAGTCCACTGCCCGCTACACCTAATGCCGGTGCTCCCCAATTACCTAGGGTAAACATGTAGTTGAATACAATATTTAGCGACATCATTAAAAACGTGGAGTAGCTAATGATACGTGTATAAGCAATACCAGTATAGAATGAACGTAAAGCAGTTAATACCATCATGAACATCAAACTCCATGAACGTGTTTCGAGGTATTCGCAACAATAAACAGCAACATCCTTTTCATTTACGAACATGGAAACCATCCAAGGTAAAAAGGAATATAGCACAATGATCATCAATGCGGCTATTCCTACCGTTAGTACAAGTCCGTTATCAAACACCTTATTAATTTCCTTATCCTGCCCTTCACCATTTCTACGAGCAATAAGAATCTGAATTCCTGTTCCGAATCCGAAGCCAATCATCACTCCGATAAAGTAGAATAATCCGCCGAGCGCAGAAGCTGCTAACTGAGGTTCACCAAGGCGCGCAACAAAGGCTACATCGGTAAAATTAATAACAGCATTAGCCAACGACCCAAGCATAATAGGTGCTGCAATTTGCCAGATAGTTAAGTAATCAGATTTAATCTTCATTCTTTGATAAAGAATAAATCATTTTATAATGTGGAATATTCGCTTCATAAAACAAATCGCCAACAGGCTCGAATCCGTTACGTGCATACACATTCATAGCCGCTACCTGTGCATGTAAGTAAATTAATTTTTCGAGTGGAATAACATCAGACAACACCTGTTTTACAAGTGCTCCTCCAATCCCTTTATTTCTAAATTCCGGCAACACAGAAAAACGTTCTAATTTAATTCCTTTATCGGTATGGCGCCACCGCGAAGTAGCTGCTGGTTGGTCATCAACAAAAACAAGATAATGTTTTGCTATAGACTCATACTCATCATACTCCTCTTCTCGATCTACATTTTGTTCTTCTACAAACACCTTTTGACGAATAGCAAAAGCAATATCAGCGTGCGATTTATCATTAATATCGAAAGAGATTATTTTCATTTGGAATAATTTTCACAAATGTAAACAACCTGCGGCAAATCATTTAACTAAAATCCATTGTTTTGTCAAATAGGTTTGATTCTCATCAGCAACATTTACGGTATAAGTTCCAGCATTTAATTCGCTTGCGTTTATAGCTAAGTACCCATTGTTTAGACTCAAATTATCCTGATACACTACTTGACCTGTAATAGTTGTAATTCTTATGTTGACTTGAGAGATTTCACTATTATCTAATTGAATTTGCAAATTGTTATTATAAGATGGATTAGGGTACAATGATGCGTTTACTTCATTAGTCCAGCGAATAGATTTGGTATCAGAAATAATAACATCACCATCAAGCGTAAATGCCTTAACATAGTAATAGTTAAATCCATTAATTGGTTGATTGTCGTAAGTATTAAA
>JBKCGZ010000036.1:0-5937 GCA_046303115.1 Bacteroidota bacterium
AGAAAACAGTTTCTCTAGTGATCCAGAAATTAAAATGGCTATCAAAGCGCTTACTAATCCTACAGTGTTTTCAGCGGTTTATAATAGAACCTATAAAGAGTAACCTCTCTTGAATAATAAAATCATTTCATTGGGTAATAAAGCGTATATCGCAGGGCTATTTATGCTTGCCTGCTGTATGGCCTTATCGAAATTTGGAATGAGTCTAGGTCAGTTTTTTATTTTAGGTGGATGGTTGTTGAGTGGCGACTTTCAAAATAAATGGCAGCGACTAAAAGACAATAAAGTAATTACGTTGTTACTGATTTCGTTGTTTGCATTACATCTTGTCGGATTAATTCACACATCCGATTTCAAATATGCGTTTAATGATATCCGAATAAAATTGCCGTTGTTGATTTTACCTGTATTGATTTTTTCGATGCCGGTATTGGAGCGAAAAACGCGTGATTATCTATTTCATTTTTTTACAGTTTCTGTTTTAATTTCTACACTCATCAGTCTTTTTATTTTCTTCGGATGGAGTAACATAGAAGTTCATGATATCAGAGATATAAGTCCGTTTATTTCGCATATACGTTTAGCATTACTTGTTTGCGTTGCGATGGTTTTATCGTGGGATGATTTTAAAAACAATCATCGTTGGATGAACCTTTTTTTTATTGCTTGGTTCTTCGCGTTTCTCGTATTATTGCAATCGTTAACTGCTATTATTATTATAGCGGCCTTTGCTTTAATTACAATGACAATAACACTCCTTGATAAAAACAAAAACGTTTTTGTTAGAAGCATAAGTGGTGCAGGAATTATAATTGTCGTTTGTGTAAGTAGTTATTTCTACAAATTACTTTTTGTTGATTCCATTATTCCTATTCAGGTAAATGAATCGCAATTGCTAAAATATACTCCGAGAGGAAATACCTATTATTCGTTACCCGAGCGACAAGATGTTGAAAACGGACATCCTGTTTGGATAAACATCTGCGATAAAGAATTAGATGAAGCGTGGAAAGAACGCACAGGATTTTCTGTTTACGATAACAATCGCTTTGATTACTGGTATTATTACTCTGTGATTCGTTTTCTTTCTTCAAAAGGATGGAATAAAGATCGCGAAGCGGTGATGAGCCTTTCTTCCAATGAAGTAGAGGCCGTTAAAAACGGATGCTCCAATGTAGAGCAAATGGAGAACAACGGTATTAGCATGCGCATTAAAAATCTTGGATGGGAGTATCGTCAGTATTACTATAACGGCGATGTCTCTGGGCAATCGTTTACACAGCGATTGGCTTATTGGTCAACAGGATTAAAAATATTTAAACAAAATTGGTTAGTCGGAGTTGGAACTGGTGATGTTGACATTGCTTTCAAACAGCAATATGAAACGGATAAATCGAAGTTAGAAGAAAAATGGCGCTTGCGAACGCACAACCAATACATCACATTGGGTATAGCCTTTGGCGTTAGTGGAGTTGTTTTCTTATTGATGGTGTTGTTTTATCCAGTCTTGTTTCATTATAAAAAACCTGGTTTTGTATTTTCATCTTTTCTCTTGATTGCGGCTATTTCTATGCTTTCTGAGGATACCCTAGAAACGCAGGCTGGTATTACTTTTTTTGTGTTTTTATACTGCCTACTGTGGCGAGAGCGGGTGGTGGAGTAAATTTCGCGTATTCCCGTCATAGGATATACTTTGTAATTTACCACGCATTATCAACCATTCACCACCTAAATGAAAAATTCGTTTGAAGTTATTGTAAATTGCAAGTTGCATAATTGTATTCTCACGTAAAATGATCAACGCATCCGATAAGCAGTTTTTTCTTGCTTCCCGTCTTTTAAAAGAGGGGCAGATAGAAGAATGCATCAACGAGCTATCGTTGCTCTTGATTCGTTATCCGGATCATGGGCGTGGTAATGCGTTATTGGGTCGGTTATTTCTGCGACACCTTTCTGACTATACAAAAGCCGAAGAGTGTTTTCTTCAGGCACTACGTTTTGATCCGTTATATCCTGAGCTTTATTACGACTTCGCAGAGCTTTTAATTCATCTTGAAAAATATACAGAGGCCATCGCTGTATTAAACAAAGGATTTGAGATTCCTGGGATAGAAAAAGAAAAGATGCTTCGCTTATTCGGACTCGTTTACGAGAAACAACAAAACTACGATCAAGCGATTACTTATTATACGGATGGCATCATTGAGTCAATGTCTGAAACCGCCATCAAGAAATTACAAAGCGATATACAAAGGTGTATGTTGAAGAAGAAGTTTTAATAGGGGGATAGGATTTTCAAAATTTTATACCTCCCTAAATCCTCGCGAAGCATCGCGACAAAGGAGGGAATACTAATATTATCAATTCCTCAATTGGAATTACAATTGGTATTGGCTAAAAGTGTTTTTTACTTGAAAGGCCCTGCCTTCATTTTCAAATTATCAAATTGGCAAATTTTTCAAATAAACTTATCCTGAATCTTCAGGGTTAACTTTTCAAACTAAAAATTTTCTTTTTACGTACACTTTTAGTATATTTGTACGTACTACAAGATATGGATACAAAGCTTACATTAAAACTCAATGGTCAAATTATTGAACAAGCAAAAATTTATGCGAAAGCAAAAAATACAAGCTTGTCGGGTTTAATTGAAAACTATCTTCAAAAGCTGACCAACCCAAAAAAGAAAAAAGACAACATTACTCCGTTGGTTAAAAGCCTTTCGGGAGTAATAAAATTAACAGGCGATCAATCTGGTAAAAAAGATTATGCCGACTATCTCGCTAAAAAATATAAGTAATTGGAGAAGTTATTTGTTGATACAGATGTCGTACTCGACTTGTTAAGTGCCCGTCAACCACATTATAAATTTGCGGCAGAGCTATTTTCTTTGGCAGATATGGAATCGATACGTTTATACGTTTCTTCGTTAACCTTCGCCAATGTACATTACGTACTTTCAAAACAGTTATCAGCCACAGAATCACGTAAACTTTTATTGCGATTTAAAACACTTGTGACTGTATTACCCGTAAATGATAAAATAATTGAACTTGCATTAAGCTCTTCTTTTGCAGATTTTGAAGATGCTATTCAGTTTTACGCTGCAATCGAGAATAATATTTCTATTCTGCTCACTCGAAATTTAAAGGACTTTAAAAAAGCTACCATTCCAGTGATGACACCTCAACAATATCTGAAGTCAAGCGATTAGTTATTAATTATTCAGCGGCACATCCAGAAGTTTTGAAATCAAATTAGCACATCGCGAAGCCTCGCGATCAAATTTTCAAATTAACTAATTATCAAATAGGCTTCACCACCTCTCCCTTCATCATCGCTTTTGGCAACGCCTGCTTAATTTTCTCTTCTATCTCTTGCTTCAATAACTCCAGTACTTTATTTTTCACGAAATGACGATGTACTACCAAGCCTATTGTTCGGACAGGCACTGGCGTTATAAAGGTACGGATGTGCTTTGCTTCGCGAGCAGGTAAATTAACCGTTGCTAAATACGGAAGCAATGTCGATGCATTATTTGCATTCACAAATCGTATTAAGCTATCAATAGATCCTGCTTTAAAATCGATATTTTCAATACGGGATGGCTGTGATTTTTTTAAGTTACATATCTGCAAGGCCTGCGTACGCATACAATGTCCTTCTTCTAACAACCACAAATTACTCGTATCAATCGTTTTTACAGAAACACTTTTTTTAGTCGTCGATTGTTTATCGTACAAAACAAATGGCTCTCTGTATAATTCTTTCTCAACTAATAACGCATCATCCAATGGAGTTGAAACTATTCCAATGTCTAAGTCGCGCGACTTTAACTGACGAATGATTTCTTCTGTTGTTTGTTCTCGCACTTCTAACTTTAGTAAAGGATGCTTCTTGGCAAAGTCCTGCAAAAAAAGCGGTAACAAATATGGCGACACCGTTGGAATAACAGAAATTGAAACACGGCCTTTTATTTCTCCCTTCACTTCTTTCACCAACTCTTTTAATTGTCCAATCTGATTGGTTATCTCTCTCAGCTTTTCAATCAACAACGCACCCTCTGCAGTAACCTGAACAGGTTTTTTCTTTCTATCAAAAATCTTTAATCCGATCTCCTCTTCAAACTTTGAAATCATCGTACTCAATGTACTTTGAGAGATAAAACATTTCTCAGCAGCAATCTCAAAATGCTTGTGATCGGCAACGGCAAGGATATAATTAAACTGTTGTATGTTCATCTATTTTATGAATAATATCATCTAAAATATCATTTCTATCAAACAAAAATAAACACTAATATTGCAATTCAAACACTCAACACACTAATTTTTAAATTATGGAATCAACAGGAAAATGTCCTTTTCATCATGGTACTGGTCACGTAGGATCAGCAGGGACAACAAACAACGATTGGTGGCCTAATGGTTTAAAGCTAAACACGCTTCGCCAAAAATCATCATTATCGAATCCAATGGATAAAGACTTTAACTACGCGGAAGCGTTTAAGTCGTTGGATTTAGATGCAGTAAAAAAAGATATTACAACTGTAATGACCGACTCTCAAGAGTGGTGGCCAGCAGACTTCGGACATTATGGTCCTTTCTTTATTCGTATGGCTTGGCATAGCGCAGGAACGTATCGTACAGGTGACGGTCGTGGTGGTGCAGGTGCTGGTCAATTACGTTTTGCTCCATTAAACAGCTGGCCTGATAACGGTAACTTAGATAAGGCTCGCCGTTTATTATGGCCTATCAAACAAAAATATGGTAACAAACTTTCTTGGGCTGATTTAATGGTGCTAACAGGAAATGTTGCGTTAGAGTCAATGGGATTCAAAACATTTGGTTTCGCTGGCGGTAGAGAAGATGTGTGGGAGCCAGAACAAGATGTTTATTGGGGAATCGAGCACGAATGGAAAGGAGATAAAAGATACACAGCAGATAGAAATTTAGAGAAACCATTAGCAGCGGTTCAAATGGGATTAATTTATGTGAACCCAGAAGGCCCTAACGGTAACCCTGATCCAGTAGCTGCAGCAAAAGATATTCGTGAAACATTTGGCCGTATGGCAATGAACGATGAAGAGACGGTAGCGCTTATTGCTGGTGGACATACATTCGGTAAAACACATGGCGCTGGTGATGCAGCTTTAGTAGGCGTTGAACCAGAAGCTGCAAGCATCGAGCATCAAGGATTTGGTTGGATAAGCTCTCACAAGAGTGGTAAAGGTCCTGATACAATTACAAGCGGTTTAGAAGTAACATGGACAAACGAGCCAACAAAATGGACAAATAATTATTTCGAGAATTTATTCTCTTACGAGTGGGAATTAACAAAGAGTCCTGCGGGTGCTCATCAGTGGGTTGCTAAAAATGCAGAGGCGATTATTCCTGATGCATTTGATGCAAGCAAAAAGCAATTGCCAACAATGTTAACAACAGACTTGTCATTGCGTTTTGATCCTGCTTATGAAAAAATTTCTCGTCGTTTCTACGAAAACCCAGATCAGTTTGCAGATGCATTCGCTCGTGCATGGTTCAAGTTAACACATCGTGACATGGGTCCTCGTGCTTTATATCTTGGTAAAGAAGTTCCTGCTGAAGAATTAATCTGGCAAGATCCAATTCCTGCTGTTAATCATCCGTTAGTTGATAGCAACGATATCAAAGAATTAAAGGCTGCAATCACAGCTTCTGGATTATCAGTAAGTGAAATGGTTTCTACTGCATGGGCTTCTGCTTCTACCTTCCGTGGTACTGATAAGCGTGGTGGTGCTAACGGTGCGCGTATCCGCTTAATGCCAATGCGCAACTGGGAAGTAAACAACCCTGTTCAATTAAACAAAGTACTAGCTGCGTTAGAAACTATTCAAAATAATTTCAATGCAAAAGGAGATAAGAAGATTTCTCTTGCTGACTTAATCGTATTAGCGGG
>JBKCGZ010000037.1:0-8891 GCA_046303115.1 Bacteroidota bacterium
TTGCGCTCACCAAATAAAATCGGCAACTGAAAGGTAGGAAGCTTCTTGATAAAATCAGGATCAGCATAGCCGCTTTTATAACCTGCTTTTGCCTTGATAGGAACTACTTCAATATTTTCTTTATTGTTGCTGTCAACCGTAGTTGCCAAAACGCGCAGCTTCGCACCCGTTACAAATACATCGTGCCCTCGTTCTAATTCCGAAAGTTGAAATTCGGATACGCGCGACAAGTCAATTTTTACCAACGTATCTAAACTCATCTTAAAAAATTTCGAAAAAGAAACCAGCGCTTCTAACGTAGGATTTTGTACGCTGCCGTTTTCATAACTGTTAATCGTGGAACGACTAATACCTAGTTCGATTGCTACCATGTCCTGCGTAAGCTTGCGACGCTGACGAAGTATTTTAATGTTGGAGTTGAAGTACATATTAAAATTTGGTTATATTACAGCCTTTCAAATAGATTGTATTACCGCCAAAACTAAAAACAATTTTTTAAAGAAACAAATCATGCAAAAAGACAGAACAATTGTACATATGGATCTGGACAGTTTTTTTGTTTCTGTTTCACGACTGGAAAATTCCGCTTTACACAACAAGCCCGTTATTGTGGGTGGCACTAGTGATCGAGGTGTGGTAGCCGCTTGTAGTTATGAGGCCCGCGCCTTTGGTGTGCACTCTGCCATGCCTATTAAACTCGCCCGCCGACTTTGTCCCGATGCGATTATTATTCGTGGTGATTATGATCGCTACTCGTATTATTCAGAAGTGGTCACCGATATTATTAAAGAAGATGTTCCTGTTTATGAGAAGTCGTCGATTGATGAGTTTTATATTGACATGACTGGTATGGATCGTTTTTTTGGTTGTTATAATTATACTTCGGAATTACGACAGCGCATCATGAAAGAAACGGGGCTTCCTATTTCCTTCGGATTATCAGAAAATAAAACCGTATCAAAAGTGGCGACTGGAGAGGCAAAACCTAACGGACAAAAGAAGATTGAGTTCGGAGACGAGAAAGTTTTTTTAGGTCCGCTTTCGATAAAGAAAATCCCGATGGTAGGCGATAAAACGTATACGCTCTTGCGCAGCATGGGTGTTGAACGCGTATATACCTTGCAGGAAATGCCCCCTGATCTTTTAACAAAAGTGTTAGGTGAAAATGGATTTGTCCTTTGGAAAAAAGCCAATGGCATTGATAACACTCCCGTGGAACCATATAGCGAACGCAAGTCGATATCAACAGAAGAAACCTTTGAACAAGACACAGCCGATGTAGTATTTTTAAAATCCTTGCTGGTAAAGATGACAGAGAAACTGGCTTTTCAACTGCGTTCGGAGAACAAACTAACGGCATGTATTACCGTAAAGATACGTTACTCCAATTTTGATACACATACTACCCAATCGCGCATATCATATACCTCTTCCGACCATACGCTTATTGCAAAGGCAAAGGAGCTTTTTGATAAGTTGTATGAACGCCGGATGTTGATTCGATTAATTGGAATCCGGTTTAGTCATCTGGTAGGTGGAGGAAATCAAATCAACCTTTTTGAAGACTCCGAAGAGATCATTAATCTGTACCAGGCCATGGATCATTTGCGGAAAAAATTTGGAAACACGGCCGTTTTGCGCGCCATCGGATTAAAAGGCGATCAAAAAAAGTAGCCAATAAATCAATTAGTTATAAAAATAATGGAGTTGGAATTTGGTTTTCTGAAAACAGAAAGACTATATTGCAACCATCATGTTTGATTGTATTACAATCTTTATAGAATTGTTGCCTCAAACTGAATTGGTTGATCGTCGCGTTGCCGTGTAGCTAAGGAAGGAGTTACACGGTAGCGGGATAAAAGTAGTAAAAGCAGAAACACTAAACACTTCATATCATGGATTCATTAGACTTAATTCTGACAGCCTTGCGCTACACACCCGTTGCTTTAATGCTTGTTTCATTAGCAGGACTTCTTTACTTACAAATCAAGGAAGCGTATCTGCAAAAAAACACGCGTTATCAACGTCGTTATTAATCAAAGGTGCTAATGTTTATTTCAATCGGCTATTGTTATGTTTTTGAACTGTCATTCATGGTTCAGCTTTTACTACGGAACAATGTCGGTAGAACAGCTCCTGCAAGAAGCTAGTAAGCAGGGACTGAAAAAAATTGCATTAACCGACATTAATAATACTTCTGGCATTCTTGATTTTGTTCGGCTGGCGCCACAGTACGGGATTCAGCCAATTGCAGGAATTGCATTTCACGATGGTGATGATCTAAGATTTATCGGCCTTGCTCAGAACAATGAAGGTTATGAAGAGCTGAACATCTTTCTTTCTTCTTGCTTAAAAATCGCTTCGGAAAAAAATCAAACATCGGGTAACCGCGATGCCGTTATACCAGAGCGAGCACCAATATTTAAAAATGTATTTGTCATTTATCCGACCAGCGCTCCCTTTTTAAAAACAGTTTCGTTTGAATCGACAGCTTTCGTTGGTAAGCGTGCTCAACGAGGAGAGCTGATGAAGGCCAGAGCATCCAAGGAAAAAAAGAATCCACAAAATGCATTAAGAGATTACGAGTATATCGGTGTTCGAGAGGAAGAGTTGTTACAGATACAATTTTCGTTTTCTCCTAATGCTTATAACAAGTGTGTCGCCCTTTGTCCGGTAACAGTGCGCAATAAAACAGATCATAATATTCATCGCCTATTAACAGCGATAGGAAAAAATGAACTGTTAAGTCGTGTGCCCGCAACTGCCTTTTGTAAGGAAGACGAAATGTTCAAGTCGGAAGCGGATATTCGTGAGCGTTATAAAGAGTATCTAGATATTATTCGAAATACAGAAACGATTCTAAAAAATTGTCATCTTTCGTTCGACTTTCATAAAAGCAAGAATAAACAATGTTTCACGGGTAGCAAAGAGTTGGACGCGGCGCTCTTGAAAAAAGAAGCCTATAAAGGAGCAACGAAAAGATATGGCACTCGCCTGAGTGAAAAAATAAAAGCGCGTATCGAAAAAGAATTAACCATGATTATTGATCTTGGTTTTTGTGCGTACTTTTTAATTAACTGGGATATACTTCGCTTTGCTCGCAAGCGTGGATTCTTTTACGTTGGAAGAGGAAGTGGTGCCAATAGTATGGTGGCGTATTGTTTAAATATTACCGATGTAGATCCCGATGATCTCGATTTATATTTCGAACGGTTTATTAATCCGTATCGGCAAAACCCTCCCGACTTCGATTTAGATTTTTCCTGGAAGGATAGAGATGAAATCACGAATTATATTTTCAATCGACACGGAGAGAATCATGTGGTGTTGATGGGAACGTATACAACATTTCAAAAAGATGCAGTGATTCGTGAGCTAGGAAAAGTGTTTGGTTTGCCGAAAGCGGAAATCGATGCGCTACAGAACACAGGCGACTATACTACCGCTGGTGAATATGGGAAGTTGATTTTAAAGTATGGTGCGCTCATCAAAGATTTTCCCCATCACCTGAGTGTGCACGCAGGAGGAATAATTATTTCGGAGAAGCCCATCTATGCGTATACAGCATTGAACTATCCTCCCAAAGGATTTCCAGTTACGCAGTTTAGTATGTTGGAGTCAGAAGATGTTGGATTGTACAAATATGATATTTTAAGTCAGCGGGGACTAGGCCATATTAAGGACACTATCGAGCTTGTAAAAAAGAATAAGGGAATTGAGATTGATATTCGAAGGGTGGAAGAGTTTAAACAAGACGAAGCCATCAAACAATTAATAAGAGACGGAAGGTGCATCGGCTGCTTTTATGTAGAGAGTCCTGCGATGCGCATGTTATTGAAAAAGTTAAACGTAGATCAATATATACAACTCGTGGCGGCGAGCTCTATTATTCGTCCTGGTGTAGCGAGCAGTGGTATGATGCGCGAGTATATTTTGCGAACACACCATCCGGAGAAAAGAACGTATATACACCCCGTTATGAAAGAGCTGATGGAAGAAACCTATGGTGTGATGGTGTATCAGGAAGATGTGATTAAGGTGGCGCATCATTTTGCCGGACTGGATTTATCAGAGGCGGATGTGTTGCGAAGAGGAATGAGTGGGAAGTTCCGATCGAGAGAGGAGTTTTTAAAAATCAAAAATCGTTTTTTTGATAACTGCAAAGAGCGTGGATACACTGAAGCTATTACGAGTGAAGTATGGCGACAAATAGAAAGCTTTGCGGGATATTCATTTTCAAAAGGACATTCAGCATCGTATGCGGTGGAGAGTTATCAGAGTTTGTATTTGAAAGCGCATTATCCACTGGAATTTATGGTGGGCGTGATTAATAATTTTGGTGGCTTTTATCGAACAGAATTTTATGTACACGAAGCGCGAATGTCGGGAGCAACGATTGCATTGCCTTGCGTGAACGCGGGTGAATATTTGACTAGTATTGAAGGCGAAGTCATCACATTAGGATTTATTCACCTCGCAGGATTAGAATATGACACAGCTATATCGATAGCCCTCGAGCGAAATAAAAACGGACCATTTACTTCCTTGCATGATTTCAAGAATCGAATAAGTATTGAGTTAGAGCAGCTCCGTTGTTTAATTCGTATTGGGGCATTTCGATTTACTGGAAGAAGTAAGAAGCAATTGTTGTGGGATATTCATCTGAACATGGAGCAAGGAAAGAAGACCGTGGTGCGACAAGAATTATTTCAGCAGGAGTTACCGAACTATCAATTGCCAACATTGCATCATCACGATTTAGAAGATGCTTTAGATGAAATAGAGTTGATAGGATTTCCTGTGTGTTCACCGTTTCGATTACTAAAAAAGGCGCCTGAAAAATTTTCGCATCCTAAAATTAAAGTAAATGAAATGCCAAAACGCGTAGGGGAATATGTGTGTATACTTGGCTACCTTGTTACTATCAAACCTACACGCACAGGCAAGGGCGAAGCTATGTCGTTTGGTTGTTTTATAGACGAAGAAGGCGCTTTTGTAGACACGACACATTTTCCGATGGTGCTTAAAAAATATCCGTTTAGAGGACGAGGAATTTATTTGATCACCGGAAAAGTAGACATCGAATTTGGCTTTTGCAGTATAACGGTTTCGAGTATGGAAAAACTCGCTACGATGGGAAGGGATAATCTCTCGAAAAATTGAGATTGCCGATTAGATAATTTATAAATATTTATATACTTTAGTACATAAGAAATAAAACTGCGCCAATACACTTAAATTCGAAAACACAAGGAATTTTTATGGTGTGTGGAAGGTAGTTAGGTGCGTTGAAAAATCGAAACGACATAAAAAAACATAAAACAAGTATTAACGAGTAAAATATAAGGGATGACAAAAAACAAATCAAAACACATTACACTGCTTGGTGCATTTATGCTTTTTAGGACAATAGGCTATGCTCAGAGTGTCGCCCCACAATCGGTGAATAGTGGAGGGACAAAAATTACACAAGCAAACGGCTCTTTAAGTTTTACCGTAGGCGAATTGGTGGTATTATCACAAACCGACAGTCAGGGAAATACTCTTGGTGGTGGCTTTTCAACTGGCGCTACGTTGACAACCGTCAGCATAAAAGAAACCGATGCTGCGGTGTTGGATGTTAGCGTATTTCCAACCCCCACTACTGATTTGGTACACATTCGAATCAACCATTCTAGCATAGAGCAGATTGTTGTAGCCATTACCGATTTACAAGGAAAAGAATTGTACAACTGTAAATATACGGCTGTATCCAATGTAATTGGAATCAATACAGCTTCGTATGCAATTGGTACATACATGCTCACCTTGAAAAATTTAAACAACCAAGTACTTGGTAATTACAAAATCATTAAACACTAATTAAAAATCAATAAAAATGAAAAAGATAACATTTCTTTCAACTTTAGGATTTCTACTTTTAACTTTAGTAGTAAACGCGCAAACCCCACCCAATGCATTTAATTACAGTGCAGTGGCACGTAATGCGGCGGGCCAACCTATTGCCTCCACAACAATTGGAATACAAATTACTATTTTAAAAACATCGCCTACTGGAATATCGCAATACACAGAGAACCATTTTGTAAACACCGACGCTTTCGGATTATTTAATTTGGCTGTTGGCGCAGGTGCCGTTCAAAGCGGTTCGATGTCTACCATTGATTGGAGCAACGATAATTATTATCTTAAAGTAGGAATGGATGCCTCAGGAGGCACTAATTTTCTTATTATGGGAACTACTCAGTTGCTAAGTGTGCCTTATGCTTTGTACTCTAAAACGTCCATGAAAGGTTCTGTAATTCAAAGTAAACAATATCCAGATGGGTTTGAAGGAATGACCGTTATCCTGCCAGCCACAGGTACCTATACCGTACCAACAGGTAAGTACCTAATAGCAACAGGAACTAAACCAGATTACTTAGGTTTTAATGGAAACTTTGGAATGGCAGTTGCCGGCCAAATAATTGGAAGCGATATATCATACATCGATGAAAATATCGTTATAACTATTTTGGGCGGAGGATTTACGACTATAGCAGCTCAATTAATAGATAAAGATATGGTTATGCCTGTGTTTTTTGGCTTAAACACAACGTATACTGTACCAGTTAATAAAACACTTGTTGCAAGCCTTCCTTGGTCTAGTGATGCGACAGGCATAGATTATTACTTAATAAATGGCCAAACATTTTATAACCCACAAATTGATGTTTTTTCTGCAGGAACAACTATAACTTATGTTGCGAATGGTACATCAATACCATTAAATAATTTTTTAGTCAGCGGGTATTTAAAATAAAACAAAATAAAAATCAAGTGCATTCCCTTTACGAACATACAGAATAATTTAGAAATCGTTAAGAAGATACTGATATAGTAATTGATTATTTCCAAGCTGTATAACTATTTCATTAATGATATTAGCCTTTACTTTTAATTTATTGGATAATATACCAACGAAACGCTAGCAGCACCCACAAGAATTTGGCTTTTGCAGTATATCGGTTTCGAGTTTGGAAAAACTCGCGACAGTTGGGCGCGATGACCTTTCAAAATCATGACAATTATTTTAATACATTTGAGCTACAAAAATAAACAACGTGGCCAATTTCCCTTCTGATTTAGAAATCGCGCAAAGCGCAAATATCCAACACATAAAAGACATAGCAGCTAAAATTGGTATTGATGCAGATGAGCTGGAGTTTTATGGAAAGTATAAAGCAAAGCTTCCTTTACATTTGATTGATGAGGAGAAAGTAAAAAAGAGCAAACTGATTTTAGTTTCTGCGATTAATCCAACGCCAGCAGGTGAAGGAAAGACTACTGTTTCTATCGGACTTAACGAAGGACTTAATAAGATTGGTAAGAAGTCGATTGTGGTATTGCGTGAGCCTTCACTCGGACCCGTATTCGGAATTAAAGGTGGTGCAGCAGGTGGAGGATATTCGCAGGTGATTCCGATGGAAGATATCAACCTGCATTTCACAGGTGATTTTTCTGCGATTGAAAAAGCAAATAATTTATTAGCTGCCATCATTGATAATAATATTCAAAGTAAAACACGCTCGTTAAATATTGATCCGCGTACCGTAGTTTGGAAACGCGTGATGGATATGAATGATCGTGCATTGCGTCATATCGTAATTGGCATTGGTGGAACAGCAAACGGTATTCCGCGTGAAGATGGATTCAATATTACTGCTGCTTCTGAAATTATGGCTATCCTTTGTATGTCGAAGGACGTTGAAGATTTGAAAAGCAGACTAGGTTCTATTTTCGTTGGATATACGTTTGATAAAAAACCTGTTTTTGCTCGCGAATTAAATGCACAAGGAGCGATGGCGATTTTGTTAAAGGATGCTATCAAACCAAATTTAGTTCAAACATTAGAAGGTAACCCTGCTATTTTACACGGAGGACCATTTGCAAATATTGCACAAGGAACAAATACGATTCTTGCTACGAAAATGGGACTAACGTTAGGCGACTACGTAGTAACAGAAGCAGGCTTTGGTGCTGATTTAGGTGCAGAGAAATTCATGGACATTAAATGTGGCTATGGAAATCTGAAACCTGAAACGATTGTGTTGGTGGCTACCATTCGTGCGCTTCGTCATCATGGAGGAGAGAAAAAAGAAGAGTATAATACAGCAAGCTTAGAGCGAGTTCAAAAAGGATATGAGAATTTAGAGAAGCATATTGAGAATTGCAAAAAGTTCGGAATTACTCCGGTAGTTGCAATTAACAATTTCGTAAGCGATACGCAAGAAGAAATTGATTTTGTAATTGAAGCTTGTGCAAAGCACGGAGTAAAAGCGGTTGTTTCACAAGGATTCGTGAAGGGCGGAGAGGGAACGAAAGCATTAGCAGAAGCAGTGGTTAGTGAAATCGAATCAGGAAAAAACAATTTCAAACCTTTATACGACTGGAGTATTTCTGTAGAAGATAAAATCAAAACGATTGCTACTGAAATTTATGGAGCTAACGGTGTTGAATATACGTCAACAGCGAAGTCGCAATTAAAATCGATTAAAGAATTAGGCTTTGATAGATTACCTGTTTGTATGGCGAAAACACAGAAGTCGTTTTCAGATGATGAAAAGAAAATTGGTCGCCCGACAAACTTTACGATTACCGTTCGTGAATTTGAATACGCAGCGGGCGCAGGATTTATCATTCCTATCTTAGGAGAGATTATGCGTATGCCAGGCTTACCAGCAACTCCTGCTTCGGAGCATATGGATATTGATAAGAATGGAGTGATTACAGGATTGTCGTAAAGAAAATAGTATGAAGAGAACATCTTTTATTTTAGGCCTTTGTTTGTTGCTTGCATTTTTCTCGAATGTAAATGCACAATCCACAGCATCTGATAAAAAACAAGAAAT
>JBKCGZ010000038.1:0-2012 GCA_046303115.1 Bacteroidota bacterium
TTCGCATGATATAGCTTTAAGTATTCATTGCAATTCATCTATTAAGCGCATTGAATTATCAAAAGAACAAGCCTTACATTATTTGAAAGGTGAAACCATTCAAGTTGAGAGTGATTATAAAGGTTGGTGTTTAGCTACCTACGAGCAGTTTCCATTAGGCTGGATGAAATTAATCCAAGGTCGAATGAATAATTACTATCCGAAATCATCCAGAATTAAAATGAATATTTCCGACTATGAAGGATGAAGAACTAAAGAAGGCCTATAAGCATCTCAAAAAAGATGTCTTAATGAAGGAAGTTTTAAAGTCGACACCTCCCCTCGCCTTTTTACCCAATAAAAATCTGTATCAATCATTAATACGCGCGATTGTTAGTCAGCAGTTATCTACAAAGGCAGCAGCGACTATTTACGATCGTTTTTTGAATTTATTTCCGAATAAAGATCCAGATGCAAATATTGTTTTAAGATTGGATGATGAGCATTTAAGAAGCTGTGGCTTATCGTATCAAAAGGCTGGTTATTTAAAGAACATAGCTCAGTTTTCCATTACTAACGGATTGGACTACCGAAAACTTTATCGAAAGTCAGATGAAGATTTAATTGCTCACTTAACGCAAATAAAAGGTGTTGGACAATGGACAGTAGAAATGATTCTGATGTTTTCACTAAATCGTCCTGATGTTTTTCCAGTTGATGATTTAGGAATACAAAATGCGATGAAGAAGTTGTATGGTTTAGATGGGAAAGGCAAACAATTACATCAGCAGATGATTGATGTTGCCGAACAATGGCGTCCGTATAGAACCATCGCCTGCCGACATCTATGGAAATGGAAAGATGATAACGCATAAGCTATGAAGTGGATTACCATTGGGGACATACATGGCCGTGATAATTGGAAGTTGATTGATTTTGCCCAATATGACAAAGTCATTTTTATGGGCGATTATGTCGATGGTCGTGAGGAGCTCGATGAACTTAAAAATCTGGAAGAGATCATTGATTTAAAACTAAATCATCCTGATAAAGTGGTTTTATTAGTTGGCAATCACGATTTACAATACCACTGGCATAAGTCGAAAAGATTACGAGTTTACAAAGAGAAATACGCATTAGACTACCAACGACTTTTCAAGCAATATGAAGAACACTTTCAACTTTCTTATTTTGCCTTTGAGCATCTGTGGGTACACGCGGGTATTACAACAAGGTGGTTACAGTTCATGCAAATGTTCGGACATGATTTCTCAGACTACAACACCAAAGGATTGTCGCAGCATTTAAACCACTTATTTGAGCAAGGTTGTAAAGAACTTTATAGCGTTGGTAAAGCAAGAGGTGGACTAGATGTAGGTGGTCCGTTTTGGGCAGATATAAGCGAATTGAGAGTATCAGCTGCCCCTTTTTATCAGGTAGTAGGACATAATAAAATCGAACAGCCTACGCACTATGAGACAGAGCGAGGAGGTTTTCGGATGGCCGACTGCCTGACTCACTGTAATCAGTTTTGGATTTATCAGCCAATGGAGCTTTCATGGAGAAAAGAGATCATTGCCTTAGGTAAATAATAAGGGAATAAACCTTACCTTTGCGCCATATTAACCCAGCGATAGCCTTTTTGATGACCTCTAAAAATCTGTCGTACAAAATTTTAACAAAATGCAAATAGGACAGCAAAAAGTGGTATCCGTTACCTATCGCCTGCAAAGCAGCTTAAACGGAGTAGATTTCGAATTAGTAGAAGAAACAGGAACAGAGTTTCCATTAGTGTTTTTATTCGGTTCAGGACAATTAATCCCTGATTTCGAAAACAATTTAAGTGGTAAGATGACGGGTGATGAGTTTTCATTCGTTATAGCTTCTGAAAACGCTTACGGTCCAGTTGACGATGAAGCATTAGTACGTGTTGGTATGGACATGTTTAAAGTGGATGGAGTTATTGACATGGAAATTTTACGCGTTGGTAACGTTATCCCGTTATTAGACAGAGATGGAAACCAGTTAGCGGC
>JBKCGZ010000039.1:0-3484 GCA_046303115.1 Bacteroidota bacterium
CTATCATCTGCTTTTCGTCCCGCTCTTTTAGCCATACCACAAATTTACTTTGTCGGTTTAGAAGAAAAAAATGTTTTTTAAATAAATACCCATTTATTAGAACATAATAAACAATTCGATACAAAAATTGCCTGCACTTAATTTAGCTCAATTTAAATTTTTCTTGCACACGGTTATAAATCGACCACATCATCGTATTAATATAGGAAACTAAAAAACTATACTTATGCGAAACTGGCTTATCGAACTTTCTCAAAAAACAAAACGACCTACAAGTAAAATAAATTTAGAAACTAATTTGCCTATTATAAAAGAGTTTCAAAAGTTCTTAAGTGTCGATGATGAATTATCGCTTGTGTTATATTCATTTTGTCTTTTAAGAGGAAGACGCCAAGATGTAAGCATTGCAGAACTAATTGAATTTTTAGAGCCTAATATGGCTTATGAAAAAACAATAGATGCAATTGAGGATTTATTCGTAAATGGATATTTTATTTATGGTGGAGAAGGACCTTTTTCCAATCAATACGATAATATTTTTTTAAGTCCCAAAGCTGAATTAGCCTTACGTAGAAACGATCACTCCATTTTGCCATTACCACCTAAAAATTTAGACGATATTGTTTTGCTTCATATATATGCGAGAGCAGGATCATTTCGAAATAAAAGTATTTTATTAAGCGATTGGATAGAATTTACTGAAAACATGATGGTATTTAAAAAAATTCCTTTCATTCAATATTTAAATTCGTGCAAGTTACCTAAGTTATATCGTGCCATGGCTCTTTTTACTGGAATTCTACACCAAATAGATCATCAACGCATTGACCCCAATTTGTTAATTCAGTTGTTCAGTAACTCTGCAATTGATATTGCCAGAATGAAAAAAGAACTGAAAGATAACAGCCATGTATTATACAAAAAAAACGTTCTTGTTTTACTTAAAAGTGATTTTGGATCCACTAACATCGGAGCACATGAGCATTGGGGCATGTTGCTTCACAATAAGACAGAAACAAAAAAGATAACCCCTGCTGCCAAGGCATTACAACTATACGAATACGAACAAATACAACAAAAACAACTCATCTACAACCCAGAAACAGAAGATCAAGTGCGTTTTTTGCGCAAAATACTTGTTCCAAAAACATTAAAAAAATACGAACTAAAGGCTAAAATTAACGGAGAACCATCTGGAATTATCGTATTGCTTTCGGGTGGTCCAGGAACAGGTAAAACGGAGCTGGCAAAACAACTCGCTTTAGAAACAAAGCGAGACCTATTATGGTTTAATGTGTCGGAGCAACGCAATATGTATCTTGGCGAAACAGAAAAAGCAATTAAATTAGTTTTCGATGATTATAAGCGAATTCAACTTCAATCAAAATCATCTCCTATATTATTTTTCAATGAAGGTGATTCCGTTTTCTCTAATCGTTCAAAGTTCTCAGGAAATACATCACAAACTGAAAATTCAGTACAGACAATTTTATTACAAGAACTGGAAAGTTTTAATGGTATTTTAATCATTACCAGCAATCGACCAGAGTCTTTCGATCCAGCATTTCAAAGAAGAATGTTACTACATATTTCTATTAATGAACCAATAGCCTCGGTTCGATTTGAATTATTAAAAACATTTTTTCCCGATTTACAAGAAAACGATTTATCCCAATTAAGTAATGAGTTTAGTTTTACTGCTGCACAACTTAACGTCTTTTTAAAGCAATGGGAATTAAAAGAACTTGTAAAAGAATGTAGCATTTCACAATTAAATGCACTAACAGAATTTTTGTTGGGATTACAAGTAAAAAAGAAAAAGAAAATTGGATTCTAATAACCGTTAAACTATCTCCTAAGGAATTGGCTTGTAAGATCTAAACTTTTCAATTTCCATTGAAAAAATTTCTGCCTTTAATTTGGTGCAATACTTATCATACAATGAAGGGTCATCTTCTTTTAATTTCTTACTATTAAAAGTATCTTTACTACTTGTTAATACTCTAGACCAGGTGCAAATTTCTTCAATTCCCAAATTGATGTCCACCAACTGTTTTAATTTACATTCTAATAATTCATATTCAAATTCAAGCAGTTTTTGTTCCTTCACTAAAAAAAGATGCTTAATATGCATCTCCTCAATTGTTTTTGTTCTGGGCAAAATATTATTTAATTGTGATTTTTGAAAAGTAGTTGTCCCAAGTGCTTTAAATTGATCATGCAAAGCAGCATCTGTCTTTTCAAGCGATACCGATTTAACATTCTTTAATGTAAATTTATAATTCAGCTTATCGGGTTGAGAAACTAAATAACTTGAATACAAACTGGGATGATCATTTTTAAAAGAAGCCTCATCAAAACTAAATGAAGCAGGTGTATAACGAATTTTTAAAACTTTATCGATTGAACCATTTGTACCAAGTACCGTGTAAAACTCGAATTTAGAAATTTCTATTAGTGCATTTAAAATATTCATGCGACTTTTTACATCTAACAATCTTTTTTCGATAGCTTCTGCTTTAGTCGTTCTAGGAACAATTATTTCATTTGAAACTTGTTGATTAAGTCTTGTTAAAACATCCTTGATGGTAGCTTCATTGTCTTGTTGTTCAATTTTTAAATCTGTAGCTCTTTTCACCACCAATTGCACCTCTGCATCATCTAATAAAAACCATTCACCTGCAATCCACTTTTCAATGTTTTCATAGTGCAACTGTGTTTCTAAGCGTTCAACAAAAGGAACATCTTTAACTTCATGAACTTCAATAATGCCTCGAGGATTACCGGTTTGATGATCTTTCATCCTTTGCTCCGTTGTACGATTATTCGTTACAATTCCGATTTTAATATATCTACCTACTTCCCCTGTTAGGTAATCTACATCTCTAATAAAATAAAGCTGCCCTGGTGTTAATGCTATAGCCATGAAATAAATTTAAAATTTAGTTAGTGCTAAAATAATAGATATTTTATTTCAACAACAAGTATAAACCAATTATAGCATTTGAAATAATTACTGCAGCATTATGATAAGTATTGTTGGTGCAAATTGCTATTCACAAAAGCGATTGTATCCGTAGGATTGTTAAATAACAATAACTTCAAAGGGCCTTGAGCAATCTAATCAATCTTACGCACTTCTGGATTATCGGGATGAACCTTTACAAGCATGGTGTAAAGATAGGGAATTTAGGGAGAGGGATTTATCGAAAAAGATTGGAATAAACGGTTATAATTTCAAACATGTAAATAAAAAACAATAGGAGAAAAAAGTATATTTGCTAGATGCTGAATTGTCAGATATTTTATTTCTTTAAAGATGATAAATGATATTTTAATTCGGGAATAATTCGTAAGCTATATAATTTAAATAAAATGAAAAAAATAATTTTTATTTTTCTATTTTGGGGAATTGGTCAAATTCAGGCTCAAACCAAAAAAGAACAAATACAAATATTGAGTCTTAAAATTGATAGTCTCAATA
>JBKCGZ010000040.1:0-11745 GCA_046303115.1 Bacteroidota bacterium
AGCGATTGGAAAATGATTATAGATGGATGTCAGCTTTCTAATTCTGTGTCGGATGAAATAGGTTATGCTTTTGTAGCAAGAGGAATAACTATCGTTGATGCTAATCCAGAAGAAACAGAACAATTACAAATTCGCAAATTATCTTTTGATGAATTAGTGGAGATGGTGATGAGAGGTGAGATTAAAGATTTACTTTCGGTTGCTGCGGTGCTAAAGGTGAAGTTACTTTTAGAAAAGAAATTGATTTGATAATATGTCCCGATACTATCGGGATTGAAGATTAATTTTCATTGTCAAATTAGCACATCGATAAAGTAGTGTCTCAATAAAATTGTGACACACTTTATCACTCATTTTCAAATTAATTTAATCCACCTTAAACTTCCTTCCTTCCAGCGCTAATTCGGTTGAATTAAAAACAGTTTTTGCTTCTACTAATAACGGTTGTAAGTCGCGGTAGCGCGCTGAAAAATGTCCGATGATTAATTTATCCACTTCAGCTTCTTTAGCGACTTGTGCTGCTTGTATGCATGTAGAATGAAAAGTTGCGGCTGCTCTTTCTTCTTGTTCGTGCAAAAAGGTAGCTTCATGATATAATAAATCAACACCTTTTACTTCATCAGCAATGCCAATATCAAAAATTGTATCTGAGCAATATGCATATGAACGCGATGGTGATGGTTCTTCAGTGAGTTCTTTATTCGGTATCACATCACCGTTATAGGTTCTGAAATCTTCCCCCTTCCGAAGTTTATTAAAATACGTAAACGGAATATTATGCTCTTGCAATTTATCAATTCGTAATTTTCTCGGACGAGGTTTTTCTTTAAATATAAATCCAGTGCAAGGAACACGATGATTAAGCACAACAGACTTCACCATAATCTCGTCATCTTCAAAAATTACGTCCGGAGCATAATGTCGCACCGAATGAAATATAAGATTATAACGTAGATGCATATTTGAAATCCGTAATTGAATTTCGATGATATCCATCAACTCTTGTTGTCCGTAAATATGTAAATCGCTTGTTCTACCTTGCAAATGAAAAGTAGATATTAGTCCGACTAAACCAAGGTAGTGGTCGCCATGCAAATGACTAATAAAAATATGGGTGATTTTATGGTATTTAACTCTGTAATTTAATAATTGCGTTAAAGTACCTTCTCCGCAATCAATTAAAAAATGATGATCACGAATTATTAAAAGCTGTGAAGTAGGATGACGATTATATATGGGAGTAGCGGAACTACTCCCTAAAATTGTTAATTCAAAACCCATTTATTTTTTGGAAATCACCATTCTCTTGGTAACCGACTCGCCGTTAACAGAGATGGAATACATATAAACACCAGGAGTAAAATCACGAACATCTAACTTCAATATGTTCTCTCCCTGATCGCCATTATACGTTCTATGATAAACTTCTTTACCAATCATGTTATGCATATAAAATTCAACTTCACCTGAATTAGGTAAGTTGTAAATGATTGTAGTAAAATCTTCTGTTGGATTTGGCATATTTTGACTCATTGTCAATGTTGGAACGCCAGCTTCGCTAAGTCCTGAAGTAGTTGTAACAGTTAAGTAATAATAATTGATAGTATCAATCTGAGAGTTTGGTACTCCAAAAATTGTTGCATTTGTTTTTGTCACAGCTGTAATCTGGAATACACCAGCAACTGTTGGAGTTCCTGTTATTGCTACACAACCGTTAGATCCACCAGGGAAAACACAACTTGCAGGATTGCAGGTGTAAGATAATCCAGCAGGTAATCCAGCGAAAGACAATAATTCAATTGATGTAATAGGAACAGTAACAGGCAATGGCCCAATAGCAACAACCGTATCAACCGGAATACGTAATTGCATATCTTGCGTATATGGCTGATTCAAAACAGCAGGCGCTAATCCCGTTGCACTATCAGGATAAATTCCTGGTTGTGTGATTGCTGGATTAGGTGTACACTGAGATAAAGCGATTTTATTTCCAACTAAAACGATTAATACAATAAGTGTAAATATTTTTCTCATAAGTGGTGTTGTTTTATGATTGATCTTCGTTTATATTCTTTTCCATTTCACTTGCAAGAACAAATTCAACGGCTTCCTGGTTTGATGATTTAATGTTTAATACTTGATCCAATTGTGATATTTGAACTAGCTTTTTAACTGCGTCGTTTAATCCTGTTACTACGAAAACTCCGTTTGAGTTTTTGCATAAACGGTTTCCAACTAATATCGCGCTTAATCCAGAAGAATCACAATACATTGATTCAGATAAGTCAACAATAATATTTGAAAAGCCTTGGCTATTGATTAATAACAACTCTGATTTTAACTCGGCAGCAATAAGTGTGTTTAACTTTTGCTCGTGTAGTTTTACAACTACGTATTTATCATTTTTATCTAATGTGAACTGCATCGGTTAGTGGTGTTTAAACAAATATACTATAAAAATCGAAATCAGAAAATTTTGCTTTAAAGGATTGTTAACGATTTATTGTTTAAATCCGCTGTTTTGAGCTAATAGATACAAAACGGCCATTCTTACGGCGACCCCATTCTCCACCTGGTCAAGAATAATACTTTGTTTGCTATCGGCCACATCGCTGGTAATTTCTACGCCTCTATTAATTGGACCAGGGTGCATCACAACAATCTCTTTTTCCAGACTATCCAAAATGGTACGATTAAGACCATACAACATACTATACTCACGAAGCGAAGGGAAATACTTAATATCTTGTCGCTCGAGCTGTATGCGCAGCATATTGGCTACATCACACCAGTTTAATGCTTTTATTAAGTCGTGTTCTACTTTCACACCTAACTCTTGCATGTATTTCGGAATAAGCGTTTTGGGTCCGCAAACCATTACCTCTGCACCTAACTTCTGAAGACAAAATATATTTGAAAGTGCTACGCGCGAGTGAAGTATATCACCCACAATTACCACCTTCTTTCCTTCTACATTTCCTAGCTTCTCTCTGATTGAAAAGGCATCGAGCAAGGCTTGCGTTGGATGCTCATGGGTACCATCACCCGCATTGATTACGCTTGCATTAATATGATTTGCAAGAAACACTGCCGCTCCTGGCTTTGGATGTCGCATAACCACCATATCAACTTTCATCGCCAGAATATTATTAACTGTATCGATTAATGTTTCTCCTTTAGATACAGAAGATCCGGAAGCAGAGAAGTTAACTACATCGGCCGATAAACGCTTTTCAGCTAACTCAAAACTCAACCTTGTACGAGTAGAATTTTCAAAGAAAATATTGGCAACTGTTATGTCGCGCAAAGAAGGCACTTTTTTAATCGGACGATTAATTACCTCTTTAAAATTATCAGCGGTTTGAAAAATGAGTTCAATATCTTCTCTAGTAAGATCTTTAATGCCTAGAAGATGTTTAACACTCAACTGCTGACTCATAATTTTGTTTCTGATGAAGTGATCCATACTCCGTCGTCACCATCATCCGACTGAAGTTGAACTAATACTTTTTCACTTGCGATGGTATCAATAGATTGCCCGATATAATCGGCAGCAATCGGTAACTCACGACTAAACTTTCTGTCAATTAAAGCAAGTAATTCCACTTTAGTAGGACGGCCAAAATCAAGTAGCGCATCTAATGCGGCTCTTATTGTTCTACCTGTGTATAATACATCATCCACTAAAACAACAACCTTCCCTTCTACCTGAATATCCATTTTATTGGCACTGGGAACAATCAATTCTCTACGTCTGAAATCATCTCTGTAAAAGCTGATATCTAGTTCACCGTATTCGATATTGATAGTGGGATTTATCTCTTGCAGGCGCTTGAAAATACGACGAGAAACTAACACACCTCTCGACTGTATTCCGATGACAACAGTGCCTTTAAAATCATTATGATTTTCGATTAACTGATAACATAAGCGATCAAGGGTAATGCTCAGCAATTCCTTGTTAAAAATTCGCTTTGTTTGTCCGTTTTGCATCGAGAGCAAATTTAGTGTATTTATTCAAAAAAAATCCCCCTTAACGAATTAAGAGGGATTTTTTACTATTTATGAAAACTAAAATTATGCATTGTTATTGTTTTCATCCATGCTACTCTTAAGATTAGCAAGTGCTGAGATATCACCTAAAGTTGACTTCTCCTGTGATTCTTTAATTTTCTTCACAGCTTTAGCAGTTGTATTCTCTTCTTTTTCTTTTTCAGCAGACTGAGCTTTCTTTTCTTCAGCAGCCTTTTCATCAAAGATACGAGTATGAGAAACTACGATACGACGGTTGTCCTTGCTGAATTCGATTACTTTGAAATCTAAAGTTTCGTTTTCTTTAGCAACAGTTCCATCTTGTTTAGATAACTGACGGTAAGGAGCGAATGCTTCAACACCATATGTAGAGAACATTACAGCAGCACCTTTATCAGTTACTTTTCCAATAGCACCTTGATGAACACTTCCTACTGTGAATACTGTTTCATAAGTATCCCAAGGATTATCTTCTAATTGCTTATGTCCAAGACTTAAACGACGGTTGTCAACATCAACTTCTAAAACAACAACATCTAGTTCTTCACCAATCTTAGTGAATTCAGCAGGATGCTTGATTTTCTTGTTCCAGCTTAAGTCGCTGATGTGGATTAATCCATCAACACCTTCTTCTAACTCAACGAATACTCCGAAGTTAGTGAAGTTACGAACCTTCGCTTTATGCTTCGACCCAACCGGATATTTAGCTAAGATAGCTCCCCAAGGATCATCAGAAAGTTGTTTTAAACCTAATGACATTTTATGCTCATCACGGTCGATTGAAAGAATCACTGTTTCTACTTCATCACCTACTTTTAGGAAGTCTTGTGGACTACGTAAATGCTGTGACCAAGACATTTCAGAAACGTGAATTAAACCTTCAACACCCGGGATAATTTCGATGAATGCACCATAGTCAGTTAACACAACTACTTTTCCTTTGATACGGTCGCCTTCTTTCAGATTTGCATCTAAAGCTTCCCAAGGTTGAGCAGTTAATTGTTTTAATCCTAACGCGATACGCTTCTTCTCATCATCAAAATCAAGAATTACTACATTGATTTTATCATCCAACTTCAATACTTCTTCTGGATGATTGATGCGGCCCCAACTGATATCAGTAATATGAAGTAAGCCATCAACACCACCAAGATCCATGAACACACCATAAGAAGTGATGTTTTTCACAGTTCCTTCAAGTACCTGACCTTTTTCAAGTTTACTCATGATTTCAAGCTTCTGCTTCTCCATTTCGTTCTCGATAAGAACCTTGTGAGAAACAACCACATTTTTGAACTCCTGATTGATTTTAACAATCTTGAATTCCATTGTTTTTCCTACGTAAACATCGTAGTCACGGATAGGCTTAACATCGATTTGAGATCCTGGTAAGAAAGCTTCAATACCAAAAACATCTACGATTAAACCACCCTTTGTACGGCATTTAACGTAACCGGTAATGATTTCATCTTTCTCCAAAGATTCGTTAACACGCTCCCAAGATTTGGTAGCACGCGCACGCTTGTGAGAAAGGATCAATTGACCGTTTTTGTCTTCTGTCGTTTCCACGTACACTTCCACCTGATCACCTGCTTTTAAGTCAGGCATGTGACGGAATTCAGTAAGCGGAATTAAACCATCCGACTTGTAGCCGATGTCAACAACGGCTTCTTTGCTGGTTAAGCTAATGATGGTACCCATCATGATTTCGTGCTCCAGCACTTGATTCAACTTATGATCATACAACGCTTCCATTTTTTCACGGTCAGCTGACTTGTACGTTTCATAAGCTTTGCCTGTGTTATCCCAATCAAAGTCGTTGGAATCAGGCGTTGCAAAATTGATATGTGTAGAATTTGCCATCTAGTTTATTGCCTCTCTTGATTTTAAGTGCTTCAAAAAAGGAGTGCAAATGTAATAAACATCCTTTGAATATCAAAGGATTTTATATTTCTAAAATTGGAAAAAAATTATTTGAAAAAATGCTTGAATTAATGGCTTTCTAAAACAGTCATCTGCTCGATTTTTTCCTTCACTTGTTCCATCAACCACATCGGCGTTGATGTCGCTCCAGCAATCCCAACCGTCTGCTTTCCACTAAACCAATCAGCCTCGATTTCATCTGCCGATGAAACAAAATAGCTATCTGGATTTATATTTTTACAGACTGTATATAACGCCTTTCCATTTGAACTTTTCCTTCCGCTAACGAACACAACTACCTCATATGCAGTAGCAAAACGCTTTAATTGAGGTTCGCGATTTGATACCTGACGGCATAAAGTATCGTTGGTTATAAAATCCCCATCTTCTAATGATCCTTTATGTTTCACAATTCGTTCTTGGATATCACGAACCATCTTTTCAAAGCCAATGGTGCTTTTTGTGGTCTGCGAAAAAAAGTGAACCGGCTTATCGTAATCGATGTTATCTAAATCTTTTTCTTCAAAAACCACGATCGCTCTGCCATCCGTTTGTCCGACCAATCCATTCACTTCGGCATGTCCTGGCTGCCCATAAATCACAATTTGTGCATCGTTATCAATTCCTTCAAAACTGGTTTTTACGCGATTTTGAAGTTTTAAAACAACGGGGCAAGATGCATCAATCAATTCAATATTATTTTTGAGCGCCAATTCATACGTTGAAGGAGGCTCGCCATGCGCACGAATTAAAACCTTACAATCATGTAAATTAGCTAAGTCATCATGATTAATAATCTGGAGACCTTTCGCTTTCAAACGATCAACTTCCATATTATTGTGAACGATATCACCCAAGCAATATAATTTACCTGTTTCATCCAACTCGTCTTCGGCCATTTGAATAGCGTATACCACTCCGAAGCAAAAACCAGAATTAGGATCTATTGTAACGTTCATCTTTTTATTTGTTTAATAACAACACTTGGTATTAAATATTGTTTAGCAACCTACTTTTAACTTCTCTATTTCCTTCACCACAAACTCCACTTGCTCTTCTTGGTTCAAATGAGAATTGTCTAAAATTATTGCATCATCGGCTTTTCTTAGCGGACTTTCCTCACGATGAGAATCTTCGTAGTCACGTCCAACGACATTACTTATCACCTCTTCCACTGTAATTTCAACACCCTTAGCAACAAGTTCTTTGAATCGGCGATCGGCACGAATCATCGGATCAGCCTTCATGAATATCTTTAAATCAGCATGCGGAAAAACAGTTGTACCGATATCTCTTCCATCCATCACCAACCCTCCTTGCTCCCCTTCTTGCTGTTGAAGCTCCACCATTTTCTTGCGCACAGACTTAATCGCGCTCACGTGACTTACCTGCTCGCTAATTTCCATCGTTCGTATTGGTTGCTCAACATTTTCATCATTCAAATAAACTTCACTCAATCCTGTATTTGGATTAACCTGAAATGTAATTTGAATTTTATCTAAAACCGTATTGAAATCAAAAGGGAAATCGTGCAACTCCTCTGGATCAGGAATAGGAATATCATTACGCATAAAATAAAGCGTTACCGCTCTGTACATAGCACCCGAATCGATGTATTTTAGTCCTAAACGCTTGGCAATGGCCTTTGCGACAGTACTTTTACCACAAGAAGAATATCCGTCGATGGCAATAATCATTCGTGAATGCATAAGTACAAAGATAAGGCGATAATTAGGACTTATCCTAAAATAAAACAAGAATTAAAAACATACTTTTTCACAATTAATCAAGTATTAACTGTAAGCCGTCATAAGCTACAAATCGCTGAGCTGGCAACTCTGAAGAAACAAGTTCATGCTTGCCCATTTGATGACTCAAATGAATCAAATATCCTTGTTCAATATTCAATTCATCCAATAAAAGTAGTGCTTGGTCAAGATTAAAATGCGTAGGATGAAAATTTCGCCGAAGAGCATTAATCACCATCACTTTTGAACCTTCAATTTTCTTTTTTTCTTTTTCACTTATAAAATTAGCATCAGTAATAAAAGTAAAATCACCAATTCTAAATCCACGGATTTCAAGTTGCGCATGAAAAACTTTTATGGGAAGTAGGGTAATATTTCCGATGGTAAAAGCTTCATCGTTGAAATTATAAATGTTAAGTTCCGGAACTCCAGGATAGTCGTTTTCAAAGGCATAAAAAAACTCACGACGCAAAGCTGTTTCCACTTGTTTTGTGCAATAAACATCCACTGGCTTTTTATTGATAAAATTGAAAGCACGGATATCATCCATTCCGGCAATATGATCTTTATGCTCGTGAGTGAATACCAACCCATCCAATTTCTTTACTTTCTCTCGTAACATTTGCTGACGGAAATCCGGACCTGAATCAATCACAACAACCGTATCTCCACGTTCAATCATGATAGAAGTTCGCAGGCGTTTGTCGCGTGCATCATCCGACATACAAACATCACAATCACAGCCAATCAGAGGGACGCCCTGAGAAGTTCCTGTACCTAAAAATGTGATTTTCGTTTGCAAAAGAATTATTCGTTTTCGGTATTTTCCGCAGGCGGCACCAGTGCTTCTTCAGTATTTGTTGCAAAATCCAGCTCCATGCTTTCTTCTTTGCTGACAATCGGATTTTTAAGTCCGATATCGCGAAGATCTACTTGTATCTGATTATTTGCATTCAGCGTGGTAATGATTTCAATTAAAGCCTGAATACGACTTTCCAGCGTGGAAAACTTATTGATTACCACTACTCTTTTCGCCTCTAAAAGACAATAATTCGATCTAAAATTCCCTTTTTCATAACGCACCTCGTAAGTTTGCTCTTTGAGGAGCTCTTCCAATTTCTTTAAGTACGCGGGAGTAAACTTCGCCATATCTGATTCTACTAATTACTTACAAATTTGCGAAAAAATGCGCAGATAAAAAATAAAAAGTTTTACAGAACAAAAACAACTCAAATTCACGCATTTAGGAATTTGAAAATCGACGAGCATTGAGACTATTTCAATATCCCTTTTCACCAATTGCTAAAATTCAATGTTAGAGAGGTGTTAAATGATTAAAAACAATTTAAAAAATTGAGCATAAAGTGGTGATTTTTATATTCCTTTGCACCACTAAAATAATTTTGAGAAATTATGTTAATTGGAATTACAACAGAAACAAAGGCGTACGAAAAAAGAGTTGCGGTTACGCCAGATGTTACTGCACAATTGGTAAAAGCCGGCTTTGATGTTTGTATTCAGTCGGGAGCAGGAATGAACTCCTATTTTTCTGATGATAGTTATATCAATGCAGGTGGAAAATTAGAAGCAGATGCAAATAAAATTTATCAGACTGCTGATGTTATTTTGAAGGTAAATGCCCCTACCGATGCTGAAATTGCACAAATGAAAAAAGGTGCGGTTCTAATATCTTTTATGTGGGCAGGAACAAATCCAGGCTTAGTAGAGTCTTGCGTTAAACAAGGTATCACAGCATTCTCAGTAGATGCAATTCCTCGTATTTCAAGAGCACAAAAAATGGATGCTTTAAGTTCACAAGCAAATTTAGCGGGATACAAATCAGTAATTCTTGCAGCTAATACACTTGGAAAAATATTTCCTTTGTTAATGACAGCAGCTGGAACTATTAAGCCATCTAAAGTGGTGATTTTCGGAGCTGGTGTAGCGGGCTTACAAGCAATTGCAACAGCGAAACGCTTAGGTGCTATCGTTGAAGTAACAGATATTCGTCCTGAGACTAAAGAACAAGTAGAATCATTAGGTGGAAAATTCATTCAAGTAAAAGGTGACGACTCCATCAAAATTGAAGGTGGGTATGTTAAAGGCGTTTCAGAAGAATTTTTAAAGAATCAACAGGAACTCGTTGCGAAGCATGTTTCCGAAGCAGATATCGTTATTACTACCGCATTAATCCCAGGACGTAAAGCACCGGTGTTGGTAACAGAAGACATGGTAAAGAGCATGCGTTTAGGATCTGTGATTGTAGATATGGCGGTTGAGCAAGGAGGAAACTGTGCAATCAGCGAAGTGAATGCAACTGTTGTAAAACATGGAGTAACAATTATTGGAGAATCGAACATCCCTTCCCTACTTCCATTCAATGCTTCTGATTTATATGCGAAGAATATTCAAACATTCTTATTGCATTTAGCAAGTAAAGATGGATTCAAATGGGAAATGGAAGAAGAAATCACAAAAGGTTCGTTGATTGTCCACGAAGGGAAAAAGATGATTGCTTAATTTAAAAAGGAAAAATAAAAGAATATAAAATGGAATCAATTTTAAACTTAATCAGTGAACACCGCGAAATGATTTATTTCGTTTTACTATCGGTGTTTGTAGGTATCGAAGTAATTGGTGGCGTACCAACAGTATTACATACTCCTTTAATGAGTGGAGCTAATGCAATCCATGGTGTAGTAATCGTGGGAGCTATTTATGTAATGCTGAATGTTGACCCTACAGATTACCTGGCATTAGCATTAGGATTTTTAGCGGTTTTATTAGGTACGCTAAACGTAGTTGGCGGTTTTGTAGTAACAGACCGTATGTTGGAAATGTTCAAGAAAAAATAATTTAATCAATACAGAATTATGAAGAGTGCATTGCTCGAATTATCATATTTAATAGGATCCGTAACATTTATTGTCGGATTAAAAATGATGGGGAATCCTAAGTCGGCTCGTAAAGGAAACTTATTGGGAGCTGCAGGAATGACCCTCGCTATTTTAGGAACTATCTTTTTGTTTGAAAAGAAAACCGAAGATGGTGCTATTGTGGCAGACCATGTTGTTCCAGGGATTATCTACGCATTAATTTTCGGTGCGATCATTTTAGGAACTATCGTTGGATGGTTAACGGCTAAAAAAGTGCAGATGACAAAGATGCCTGAATTGGTTTCAATGTTTAATGGTATGGGCGGCGCATGTGCGGCATTAATTGGCTTAATGGAATATCAGCACAACTTGCACCACACAGGAGCATTAGCAACAATTATAGCAGGGATGGTTATTGGAACGGTATCTTTTTCGGGTTCTATCATCGCCTACTTAAAATTGAATGGTACTATGAAGCAACCAATTCGTTTGCCTCAATACAATATCATCAATACGATTGTCATGGCAGGTGTTGTTTTGTTTGGGGCTTGGGTAGTAATGACGGCTCCTAGCATGACATTCCTTTATTTATTATTTGCAGTTGCGATTGTGTACGGAATACTATTTACTGTTCCTATTGGTGGAGCAGATATGCCAGTAGTTATATCATTATTAAACTCATTTACAGGATTAGCTGCAGCTTTCGGAGGATTTCTTTACGACAACAAAATCATGTTGACAGGAGGTATCTTAGTAGGTTCAGCAGGAACGCTACTAACATTAGTTATGTGTAAGGCAATGAATCGTCCGTTGAGTAATGTAATTTTCGGAGCCTTTGGTGGTGGTGATGCTGCTGCGGGTTCAAGTTCAGTTTCAGGAAGTATAAAAGATATCAATGTATCAGATACGGCTGTATTAATGAACTATTCAAAGAAGGTTGTTATTGTACCAGGATATGGATTAGCGGTTGCGCAGGCACAGCATGTTATTCATGAATTAGAAACAATCTTAGAAGAGCGTGGTGCGCAAGTGAAATATGCGATTCACCCTGTTGCTGGTCGTATGCCAGGACATATGAATGTACTATTAGCTGAATCGAATGTATCTTATGATAAATTAGTTGAAATGGAAGACATCAATCCTGAGTTTTCTTCTACGGATGTAGT
>JBKCGZ010000041.1:0-2812 GCA_046303115.1 Bacteroidota bacterium
GCTTGCAATTTCAGCAAAATCATGATCTTCGGAAGCCATCCAGAAAATAGGAACGAACTTTTCATTCGTACATTTTTCATTCAATTGCTTCGCAAGCTTAATAGCGGTAATAATTTTATAAATGAAAAACAATGGTCCACCAGCAATGCCTAGTTGGTGTCCAGTAGTAACCGTAAAAGTATTTTCGGACTTCAATAACTGAATTGTATCCGCTAATCCATTCGCAGTTAAAAAATCTTTATTCTGTTCAAGCAATAAATCAACAAGAACATTTCTTTGAACAGGAAACTTCTTTCTCTCCTCAATTGCTTTAAAAAGATTTTCAAACTTCGGATCATACTGATAAAAGGATCTCAAAAAATCAGAACCTTTCAAATAATCTTCTAAGAGATTATTCTTCCAGTTGCTGTTACTTAATGAAACCTTATAATGTCGCATGATTTATTTTATTAACTCACCGAACAAATCAAATTCAGAGGCAGAAGTAATTTTAACGTTTGCAAAATCCCCCACACGTACATAAGCATCTGTTGCATCTATCAACACTTCATTATCCACTTCAGGCGAATCAAACTCTGTCCTTCCTACAAAATGATTATCCTCTTTTCTATCAAATAAAACTTTAAACTCTTTACCTACTTTCTGTTGATTAAGCTCCGCAGAAATTGATTCCTGTGCAGCCATCACTGCTTGCGCTCTTTCGACTTTAACATCTTGTGGAACATCATCTACTAACGTATACGCATGTGTGTTCTCTTCATGTGAGTAGGTAAATATTCCCAAACGATCAAACTTCAAGTCCTCCACAAATCGCAACATATCTTCATGATCTTGTTCAGTCTCTCCCGGATAACCCGCAATCAAGGTCGTTCTTAATGCAATACCAGGAACTTTTTCACGAATTGTATTCACTAAGTTATATGTCTTTTCACGTGTTGTACCTCTGCGCATCGACTTTAACATATTATCACTAACATGTTGTAAAGGCATATCTAGATAATTGCAAATATTTTCATTTGCTTTCATCACATCTAATACATCCATTGGAAATCCAGCTGGGAAAGCATAATGCAAACGAATCCACTCAATGCCGTTTACGTCTGCTAATCGTTGCATTAATTCGGCAAGTTTTCGCTCTTTGTATAGATCGAGTCCGTAGTAAGTAGAATCCTGCGCAATTAACAACAGCTCTTTAGTTCCATTTGACGCTAATGTTTCAGCTTCCTGAACCAGCTCTTCTAATGGTTTGGAAATATGGTTCCCGCGCATCAGTGGAATTGCACAAAACGAACAAGGTCGATCGCATCCTTCAGCGATTTTCATGTATGCAAAATGACGAGGAGTTGTTAAAAGACGCTCACCAACTAACTCATGCTTATAATCCGCACCCAATGTTTTTAAAAGTAAAGGCAAATCACGCGTTCCAAAATAGGCATCTACGTTGGAAATCTCTTTTTCTAAGTCTGGCTTATAGCGTTCCGACAAACAACCTGTCACAATTAACTTTTCAATTTTACCAGCTTCTTTCTGTTTCGCAAAATGTAAAATCGTTTCAATACTTTCCTGCTTAGCATTATCAATAAATCCGCAGGTATTAATGATAACAATGGCTGCGTCTTGCTTGGTGCTCTCGTGGGTAACATCAAATTGGTTAGCCTTCAACTGACCCATTAAAACTTCTGAATCGACCAGATTTTTAGAACAACCAAGTGTTACTACGTTAACTTTATTTTGCTTTAGTGTTTTTGCTTTCACAGTTCTTTATTTCTTAGGCAAATTTACCAAAACGTTTCGTCTTGTAAGAGACAATATCCATTTCTTTATACAGCTTAGCAAGATTACGACAAAATGAATAGCTGGGCATTGACTTAAATCGGTAAAAACAATAAAAATAATCACCCCATAAAATAAGATTTTCACCCCTTAACATTGTTTATTTAGCATAATTTATTGATTATGCCCTAGCCAACATAATAACTTGCGTTTAAATCAAACACACATGAGAAAAATAATTTTTATTCTTTTATTCTTCGTCAGCATTAAATCACTTGCGCAGATATCCGCACCCAATGGAATATTCACTGGATGTAAGCCTGCCAATTTTACCTTAATTGGACCTGATGGCTTTAGCCGTTACGAATGGAGTAATGGGGCCAAAACAAAGCAAATTGAATATTACATGATTGGTTCAGACGATGCGCTTTTAGATTCAGCAACGGTAGGATTAACTTGCTATGATGCAAATAATGTGGCATATGAGCAGCAACCAGTAGTACTCCGCACAATCAAAGAACCTTCGTTAATATCTTCTTTTAATGGCAGGTACAACTTCACATTTAACGATAGTATCAAATGTGATTTAGTATTAACATACGGCAATGAAGTACCACAGTATGTTTTTACCTTTATTCAGACAGATGCAAGAGGAAGAGGAATAAACACAGTATCAAAATACATTTCAAATACAAGATGGTGTAAGCTAAGCAACGTAGCACCAATGCTAAAAGCAGGCAAGTTTTATTATGTAACAGTACATGCTAAAATTAATAATGTAAGTTATTGCAAAGGGAACTATAGTATCATCGGCATCGGTATTACACCGAATGGGCATGGCGACTCAAACGGAAACGGGAATGATAACAACCAGAATAATGATTTGAGTATATCAGAAAACCCAATTGAAATAAGATCTTTCCCGAATCCTAGTTATAAAGACTGTAAAATAGTAGTTGATAGCGATGACAAATCTCCAATGGAAATAAGTATTTATAATATTGCGGGGCAATTAGTCTTTAGACAAGGATATGAAAGT
>JBKCGZ010000042.1:0-2358 GCA_046303115.1 Bacteroidota bacterium
ACTCAATAATTATTTTTACTTTCGAGTATTAATAATAATCATGAATAGAAAAGAGTTTTTAACTACACTTGCTGCTATTCCACTATTTAATTCAGTGATGAATTTAAAAGCTATTGATAAAATTATTGATCCTTCGGTTTCATCTCCTAAAATGCCAGTGCTTTTTCTAGGACATGGGAGTCCGATGAATGCCATAGAAGAAAATGATTTTGTAAAAGGATTTAGAAATATTGCACATAGTATCCCTAAGCCAAAAGCCATTATTTGTGTTTCGGCTCATTGGGAAACAAACGGAACATTTATTACGGCGATGGAGCATCCTAAAACCAATCATGATTTTGGAGGTTTTCCTCAAGCATTATTTGAAGTACAATATCCTGCACCTGGTTCACCTGAGTTAGCGAAAGAAGTGAAAGATCAAATTACAGGAGTGAATATTGGATTAGATGAAAAATGGGGATTAGATCATGGTGCATGGTCGGTGATAAAGCATCTCTATCCTAACGCTGATGTACCTGTGCTTGAATTAAGTTTAGATTATACCAAAGGTCCGCAATACCATTATGACTTAGCTAAACAATTAAACAGTTTACGTTCGAAGGGGATATTGATAATTGGTAGTGGTAACATGGTGCATAATTTAGGAATGGTAGCATGGGATAAACTCAATGCAGGTCCGTATGCCTACGATTGGGCAATTGAAGCGAGTGATAAAATGAAGCAATATATCAGAGAAGGAAATCATCAGGCGCTAATCAATTATGCTAATCAAGGGAAAGCCTTTCAATTAGCGATTCCATCTCCTGATCATTATTTACCTTTACTATATACATTGGCCTTAAAGGATGATAAAGAAGACATTTCATTCTTTAATGATGCGCCAGTAGCTGGTTCACTTACTATGACATCACTTAAAATTGGATAAACACTATGCACAAATTTTTCTACATTTCACTTTTATTTTTATTCTTCGGATGGAATAACGGTAATTCACAATCGTTATACTTCCCACCAACAAATAATAATTTGCCTTGGGATACTCTTTCACCGATTTCATTGAATTGGTGTCTTGATAAAATTGATTCGCTTTATTCGTATTTAGGCATTCAGGATACGAAAGGATTTATTGTATTGAAGGATGGTAAGATCGTATTAGAAAAATATTTCGGAACATTCACCAAAGACAGTTTATGGTATTGGGCATCGGCAGGTAAAACCATTACTTCCTTTTTAGTTGGTAAAGCACAAGAAGAAAATTATTTATCCATTACTGATACAACCTCTTCTTACCTTGGTAATGGCTGGACCAACTGTCCGTTGATAAAAGAGCGAAAAATCACGATTCAAAATCAGTTAACCATGACCACTGGTTTAGATGATTTAGTGCCCGATAATCACTGTACGATTGATACCTGCTTAAATTACATCGCCGATGCAGGAACACGTTGGGCGTATCATAATGCACCTTATACTTTATTAGAAGATGTAATTAACAATGCGACTAATTTATCCATCAATAATTACACACAAGCTAAATTAAAATCGCCTACGGGCATGGATGGGTTGTGGTTTACGAGTGGATATGATAATGTATATGCTAGTACTCCAAGAAGTATGGCTCGTTTCGGATTACTTGCACAAAACGATTTTATCTGGAATGGGGATACGCTATTAAATGATACGGCATATCGTCATCAAATGGTGAATACGTCTCAGAACTTAAATGAATCCTATGGCTATTTGTGGTGGTTGAATGGAAAGAGTTCATTCATGGTTCCTACGATACCTTTTGTTTTTCCTGGAAGTATGTGTCCGAATTCGCCTAGTGATATCTTTTCTGGAATTGGTAAAAATGGACAATTAGTTAGTATTTCGAAAAGTAAAGGATTGGTGATGGTTCGAATGGGAAACAATCCGAATAATAGCGAAGTTCCGATTGTGTTATTAGATTCTATCTGGAGCAAACTCAATGCGGCGATGTGTTTAAATACAAGTGTAGAAGATGTAAATTCTTCGAATGCTATTTCTATTTATCCTAATCCTGCAAATGATGTCCTTTATATTCGTTCTAATGAAAATATTCGTTACTCCGGAAGCGTTAGTAGTTATGATGGTAAGGAGATTTTACGATTTGAAGATTCATCTTCAATTGATATTTCATCATTTTCAAAAGGCATTTATTTTTTACGCATTCAAATGAAAAATGATAGTCGTGTTATACGATTTATCAAACAATAAAAAAGGAGCGCTTAAAAACGCTCCTTTAACCCCACTCTTTATAATTTATTAAACTAATATTCCTGCAATCGTAGCTGATAAATAAGAAGCTAATGTTCCAGCTAATAACGCTTTTAATCC
>JBKCGZ010000043.1:0-4388 GCA_046303115.1 Bacteroidota bacterium
GTGGTGTGGACCATGTAAAATGATGCATCCAATTTTGGAAGATTTAAAATCAAGAGTTGGAAGTCATGCTTCAATCCTAAAGGTAGATGTCGATAAAAATCCGCAAGCTGCAGCAGCATTTCAAATTCAAGGTGTACCTACTTTAATTCTTTTCAAGAACGGGAAAGTATTATGGCGCAAATCAGGCGTTGTTCCTGCCGATTATTTAGAACAAATCATTAATCAAAATTCTTAACTATGAAAAAAGTATATTCTTTAATTACCATTCTAATGGCTTGGTTTTTCACAGCTTGCTCTGGACAAACTTCAAATAATGCTTTAAGTCCGAAACAGTTTTCAGACAAGATGGCAGAATCAAAAAATATAACGTTGTTGGATGTACGAACTCCTGGAGAATTCTCAGAAGGCCATATTAAAAGTGCTGTGAATGCTGATTGGAATGGTGGTGGATTTGAACGTGTCGTCTCTGGATATGACAAATCAAAAACCTATTTTTTGTATTGTCGTAGCGGACACCGCAGTGGATTAGCCGCTGAGTGGATGCGACGTCATGGATTCAAAAATGTTATTGAATTAGATGGTGGTATCAGTGCGTGGCAATCAGCAAGTTTACCTGTAGAGTAAGAATAATTTTTTAACTAAATTGCCCCAATGAATTTTGTAGAGTTGGAAAGTCAGCTCCCATCATTGGGGAATTTTTCTTTTTCAGATAGAAAAGGAATTAGATCGTATAAGTTTAAAGGCGCTGTTTTTTTAACGCTAAACTTTTCGAAAGATAGAATTTGTTTACGTTTGCCAGCTGTGGAGCAAAGTGTTTTTGTTGAATATGCTCCAGAAAAAATATGGAAAGTTCCTAATCAGTGGGGGAATTATGGTTGGACATTATTTAGCATTGAACAGTTAGAGTGGGAGGTGGTTCATGAAGCAATTATTGCTGCGATGGAATATGTAGTCATTAGGAAACTTCAAAAGAAATTGAAATAGGAAAACCTATTTTAGTTAAAATGATAATGATTTAAAAGTTGGAATAGGATAAATAGATTATTTGAAATCTATTCATAAAATCAGTGAAATACAGCATACTTTTTTGCTATAAAATAGGCTTTCAAAAAAAGTTATTACCCCAATTAAAACACATCCAACACCATGGGGGGACAGCAGCCCCACCCCGAGAACAAAATTATTTATTCAAAATCTATTATTTGGTTAATAAACGATTATATCCATTTACAAACATTTATTTTCAAACGATAAAATATTTCTTAAATCAAAATCAAATTTTATTCACCTTTCCAAATTACACAATTATCAAATTTGAAATCCAAATCAAGTCCTTTATCAAAAACTCCAAATACAGCTGCGCCACTACCACTCATGCTTGCATAATGTGCCCCCGCTTTGTAAAGTTCATTTTTGATGTCGCCTATTTTCGGATGGTGATTAATAACGGGCTCTTCAAAATCGTTAATCAAATGATTTTTCCATTCGTTGATTGGCATTCGAATAATTTCTGAAATAGATGATGTTGGTTGTTTTGGTTTTACCCAGCTGTAAGCTTCCGCCGTTCCAACAGAAATATTATTTGGCATCACCACTACAATTTGATAGTTCGATAAATCGATATCAATTGGTGTCAATACCTCACCTCTTCCAGTTGCAATTGCAGGCTGTGAATCGATGAAAAAAGGACAATCACTACCTAATTGAGCTGCATATTCTCTCAGTTTTTCTTCACTTATCCCCAAATTAAACTTCAAATTGAGTAGTTTTAGCATAAAAGCGGCATCCGATGAGCCCCCTCCAAGTCCAGCTCCCATGGGTAAGATCTTGTGCAAATGGACAAGTATCGGTGGGATGGAATGGTCGGCTTTGATGAGCTGCCACGCTTTGTAGATTAAGTTGGAATTTAGGTCTCCTGATATGTTTAACCCGCTGATTTCCAAATCAAATTCACCTTTAATTCCATCCGTTACTTCCAATATATCTTTCCAAAAAATAGGATAGAAAAGCGTCTCAATATCATGAAATCCATCCTCGCGCTTACGCACAACATGAAGTCCTAAGTTTATTTTACAATGGGGGAATACAATCATTTTTCAGAATCTTGAACAAAGTTTCACTCTGCGAATCTACTTTTTTTTATTTTCGGATATCTTTGCAAAGAATTAAAATTAATAAATCATGGGAACAACGTTGATGGATTTTGAGAAACCGCTGGAAGAATTACATGATCAGCTAACCAAAGCAAAACAGATTCAGGAGAAGGGAAAGGTGAATGTGCAGGCAGCAATTAAAGATCTGGAAGACAAAATAGCAAAAACCAAATTAGAAATCTATTCTAAACTTACCCCTTGGCAGCGTGTTCAATTATCACGTCACCCAGAAAGACCATATACACTTGATTACATCAATGCTATCACGAATGGTAGTTTCATGGAACTTTTTGGTGATCGTCAGGTGAAAGATGATAAAGCAATGGTAGGTGGATTTGGCGATATCAATGGACAAACGGTAATGTTTGTTGGTCAGCAGAAAGGAAATAATACTAAGCAACGTCAGTATCGTAATTTCGGAATGCCTAATCCTGAGGGATATCGTAAGGCATTACGACTTTTTAAACTTGCGGAAAAATTTAATAAGCCAATCGTTACTTTAATCGATACTCCGGGAGCATATCCAGGGTTAGAAGCAGAAGAACGTGGACAAGGTGAAGCAATCGCGCGTAACTTATATGAAATGTCGATTTTAAAGGTTCCTGTAATCTGTATTATCATTGGCGAAGGAGCTTCTGGTGGTGCATTAGGAATCGGAATCGGAGATAAAGTATTGATGCTGGAAAATACATGGTATTCGGTTATTTCTCCTGAGTCATGTTCAAGTATCCTTTGGAGAAACTGGAATAATAAAGAGCGAGCTGCAGAAGCTTTAAAACTTACAGCCACCGATATGAACGGATTACATTTAGTTGATGGAATCGTGAAAGAGCCATTAGGTGGTGCGCATGCTAATCCAGCAGAGGTATTCGAAACTGTTAAAGAAGAGATTCTGAAAAACTTAGCGGAGCTTAATAAATTAACTCCTGAAGAGCGAGTGAACCAACGTATCGAGAAGTTTTGTTCGATGGGCGTATATAAGAACGAATAAAAAATTTTGTTTTCAGCAGCGGGCCGGCTCGAGCAATCTTGCCGGCTTTGTTGTCGAAAAGATAATGTGCTGAAATAAAGCAGTATTCAGCATTGTTTAAAAGTATTTTACGATAACTAATGATGGAATTGTAAATTTGATTTATGGCAAACGAACGACCAACAACAAGAAAAAAAATAAATCCAACAAATACTTTTTCTACTATAGAGGGAGGGAAATTACCTCCTCAGGCTCCTGAGCTTGAACAAGCAGTTTTAGGAGCACTATTAATAGATAAAAATGCAGTTGCTGAAGTAATTGACTTATTACATGAAAAGTGTTTTTATGTAGAGTCAAATCAAAAAATCTACAAAGCAATTATTTCTTTGTTTCACGATACAAAGCCTATTGATATCTTAACCGTTACGCAGAAGCTGCGTAGCATGGGCGAGTTAGAAATTGTTGGTGGTGCTGTATATATTACGCAATTAACGAATCGTGTTGCTTCAGCAGCAAATATTGAATTTCACTCGAGAGTAATTCTACAGAAATTTATTCAACGTGAGTTAATTCGAATTTCGACAGAAACAATTAAGGATGCTTTTGAAGAAACTACCGATGTTTTAGAATTGTTAGATCGTTCTGAGAAGAATTTATTTTCTATAACGGAGTCGAATATCCGAAGAAATTACGAAGACATGCATTCGTTAGTTGGAAGAGCACTTGATGATGTAGCACATGCAGCAACATTAACCGATGGTGTGACGGGTGTTCCTTCAGGATTTACGGAATTAGATCGTCATACAATGGGCTGGCAGAAGTCCGACTTAATCATCATCGCTGCTCGTCCAGGTATGGGTAAAACAGCATTTACATTAAGTCTTGCAAAGAATGCAGCATTAGATGGTAAGAAGCCAGTTGCCTTCTTCTCCCTTGAGATGTCTTCGCTACAGTTGGTCAATCGTTTGATATCTTCTGAAACAGAAATTACCTCAGAAAAATTAAGAAAAGGCGATTTGAATAAAGAAGAGTGGGCACGATTACATGTTAAGGTAAAACGACTTACTGATGCACCAATTTATATTGATGATACACCTGCACTTTCTATCTTAGAATTACGAGCAAAATGTCGCCGATTGGTCGCTGAAAAAAATATTGAATTAATCGTAATTGATTACCTTCAATTAATGAGTGGTGGTGCTGAAAGTGGTGGACGAGGAGGTAATCGTGAGCAAGAGATTTCTTATATCTCAAGATCGTTAAAG
>JBKCGZ010000044.1:0-2129 GCA_046303115.1 Bacteroidota bacterium
GACAAATTACAACGCGAAGGCGATGAAATTTTTGTAATTGATAATTTATCCTTTGGTAAGCGTGAATTCATAAACATTAGCAACACTCATTTTATTCAGGCAGATATTTTAGATGCACAAACTATTGACAAAATCTTCAATAAAGTTCGACCTGATCGTGTAATTCATTTAGCAGCCGTTCATTTTATTCCTTATTGCAATCAGCATCCTTTTGAGTCAAGTAATATCAATATCAGAGGAACAATTCATATTTTAAATGCATGTAAAAAATATCAGGTTCAAAAAGTATTTTTTGCTTCTACTGCAGCAGTATATCCAATCTATGACGAAGCAGTTTCTGAAAATCACCCTACGGGACCAATGGATATTTACGGATTAAGCAAACTAACAGGAGAGCATTTATGTAATGAATTTCATTTGCAGACAGGCGTACCCGTTATAATATGCCGTTTCTTTAATGCATTTGGTCCGAATGAAACGAATCCGCATTTGATTCCTGAAATTCAAAATCAAGTAAACTCCGGATTACGTAAAATAAAACTAGGCAATTTAACACCTAAGCGTGATTTCATTCATACTTCGGATATGGCAAATGCTGTACATTCATTGATGAGTTACGATAGTAAAGGAATTGATATTTATAATCTAGGAAGAGGAATTGAATATTCAGTAACTGAAATTGTTGATGCCTTCTCTCGTCAGTTAGGAGAAAAGATTGAAATTGAAGTAGACGAATCGCGTGTACGAAAAGTGGAGCGTATGCATTTATTAGCTGATGTAAGTAAGTTAAAGTCAACAGGCTGGCAACCACTCATCGGTATTGACGAAGGAATTGCAACATTGATAAATAAATAAACAGTGAAACGACAGCTTCTTTTTTGTACGGATGGAATCTTCCCGCATGCTGTTGGTGGAATGCAAAAGCATTCACTCTTATTAATTGAACAATTAGTTAAGTATACTGAATGGGAAATTATTGTTATTCATCCGCACAAAGAACAGGTGTTGGATCCTAAATGGAATGTTAAAGAAATTTCTATTCCTTTTGATTTCAATGGATTTTATATTTGGAAGCAATATCAATATTCAAAAAAAATCAGTGAACTAATTAAGCAATATCCTGAAGCAATTGTATATGCACAAGGATTTGCTGTTTTACATAATTTGAGAAAATTTGGTAATCGTGTTATTATAAACCAGCATGGCCTAGAGCCTTTTCAAGGGTTAACAAGTAACGATCGACTAAAAACACTCCCCATGCGAATGATAGAACGATATCAGTTCAATCATGCAGCTAAAGTGATATCGTTAGGCGGGAAGTTAACTGCGATTTTGAAAAACGAAATTTATAATTCGAACGATAAAATTGCGGTGATACCAAATGCAGTTTATCAATGTACATTACCTACTAAAAATTTTGAAGCAGAAGAGTTAAAACTTTTGTATGTTGGTCGTTTTGCCTTTAACAAAGGAATTGATGTTTTACTTGAATCAATTAAAACATTGAATCGCGAGGGATATAAATCGAAATTGAAATTTTATTTAGTAGGGAAAGGACCATTATACGAAAAGTATACAACCAAATATCAATTCGAAAATGTAGAATATGTTGGCTTTGCCTCCGAGGAGCAATTGAAAGATTTATACGAGACCTGTGATTTATTTGTATTCCCAACGCTATTTGAAGGAATGCCAACGGTGGTATTAGAAGCAATGGTTCACGGAATGCCTATTATTGTTTCCGATACAGGAGCAACCGCTGAGTTAGTAAATAGTAAAAATGGATTTCTTGTTGATGCGGGCGATAAACGCGCCTTTAAAACAGCTATACAAGCTTATTATCAACTTAGTGCTGATGATAAAAGAAAAATGTCGGAAGAGTCGCGAACTAAAGTAATGAATAATTTTACTTGGGATATTGTTGGGCGTAAGCATATCGAATTATTTGAATCAATGCTTCCATCTACACCGCTCAAGAAGCTATAAACATTATAACACCATGTTGCAATTTTTAAAAGAGAATAATCAGTTTTACATCGTTATCCTGCTTTGGGTAATGGGTGGAATTATTGCTCCAGAAATTGCCATGGGTCTTGTTCCCTTGGGATTGATTCTCTTCAAAAGAAAAG
>JBKCGZ010000045.1:0-2195 GCA_046303115.1 Bacteroidota bacterium
TTTCGAAGGCGTTGTTATTTTAATTGTTTTGATTTCCATTTTACCGATGGTAATTACCTATTTAAAACATCGATTCAGCAAGAAGTAAATGAAACGGTTTGCATTAATCGGAAATCCCCTTACCCACTCTTTTTCTAAGTCCTATTTTCAGTCGAAGTTTGAACGTGAAGGAATCGAGGATGTGACTTATGAGAACATTGAAATTGCATCCGAAGAAGAACTAAAAAACTTACTTGCGCAAAAACTTTACGATGGATTTAATATTACCATTCCATGGAAAGAAACTGTATTGAAATTAGCAGATGAAGTAAGTGATGAATGTTTAGCAATTCAATCGGCGAATGTTTTAAAATTGACTGATGCCGGTTATAAAGCCTACAACACCGATTATATTGGCTTTCAGGAAACCTTAAAACCCTTATTAAAACCTTATCATACATCTGCACTCATACTAGGAAGCGGCGGATCATCAAAAGCCATTGCGTATGTATTGCAATTATTGGATATCGATTATCAAATTGCAACGCGTGAGGAAACGAATGGGGGACTTATTAATTATGGAGACATACGCACAATCGACGTACGTAATTCTACCATTATCATCAATACAACGCCACTCGGAATGAGTCCGAATATAAATGCCTTCCCAGCTATACCTTACGAGGGTATCGATAAATTCCATTTAGCGTATGATTTAATCTACAATCCGGCGGAGACACAATTCTTAAAAAAGGCCAATTTACAAGGGGCCATGACGAAAAATGGCTATGATATGCTGATTAGACAGGCGGAAGAATCCTGGAAAATCTGGAATAATTAAGTGTTTAATAAAATATCCATCCACTTTCAAAAACTAATTAGTTCGTTGTATATTCGCAATCTTAATAGAATATTATCGTGAAAAACATTCAACTTAAAGACATCAGTATTATCTCAGGAATTATCCTTTTAGGCGCCTTGAGCCGTTTAATTCCACATCCAATGAACTTCACTCCTATTGCTGCTATGGCATTGTTTGGAGCAGCTGTATTGAACGATAAACGCCTTGCTATCATTATCCCTTTTGCTGCAATGTTCATCAGCGATATCTTATTACAACTTGTCAACGGAACTGGATTTCATGATCAGATGTTCTTAGTTTACGGATGTACTATTTTCAGCTCTTTAATCGGATTTCAGATCAGAGAGAAATTACAATTCAAAAATATTTTGATGGCAACTGTAGGTTCTGCAATCCTATTCTTTGTTACTACCAATTTCGGTGTATGGATGTTGGGGTATTATGGTTACACAATGACAGGATTAATAAACTGCTTCACAATGGCGATTCCTTTCTTCCGTGGTACTATCACTGGTGATTTATTCTATTCATTGATTTTCTTCGGAAGTTATTCCTTGATTAAAAATCAGATCCCTGTTTATCTGAAAAAATAAAAAATATACTCGTAAAATTAGCCCCGGACAATTAACTCCGGGGTTTCTTTTTTGTTATAGCTAATAGCCCTAACTTTGCAACACAATTTTTGAAAATGATTACCAAAGAACAAGTATTAGAAGCGTTAAGTCATGTAGAGGAACCCGATTTAAAAAAGGACCTTGTTACGCTTAATATGATCAGTGATGTGGAAATTGATGGCAAGAATGTAAGTTTCACTGTAATCCTTACAACTCCTGCTTGTCCGCTTAAAGAACTAATCTCTAATGCTTGTCGCAATGCCATCATTCATATGGTTGATGCAGAGGCAATCGTTACAGTAAATATGACTGCGCGTGTAACAACGCAGCGTAATCAAGGAAATGATTTCTTGAAAGGAGTAAAAAATATTATTGCTGTTTCTTCAGGTAAAGGAGGCGTAGGAAAATCGACTGTTGCTGCTAACCTTGCAATAGCCATGGCGCAAACAGGTGCTCGTGTAGGTTTGATTGATGCTGATATCTACGGTCCATCGCAACCGATTATGTTTGGTGTGGAGCACGAACAATTATTCATTACTGAACGCGACGGCATGCAGCTAATGGTTCCAGTAGAAAAATACGGAGTGAAATTATTATCTATCGGATTTTTAACTGATCCAGCACAAGCAATTGTGTGGCGCGGACCAATGGCAGCAAAAGCATTGCGTCAGTTATTTTCTGACGGTGATTGGGGTGAATTAGATTATTTATTTATTGACTTACCTCCGGGAACAGGCGAT
>JBKCGZ010000046.1:0-20809 GCA_046303115.1 Bacteroidota bacterium
GTGGTGATTGGGGAGCTAAGTGGGAAGCGTTTGGATGGACTGTTTTATCGATGAATGGAAGTGATGTTGATGATATCATGAAAACGATGCAAGATGCGAAATCAAAAAGTGGACAAGGAAAGCCCGTTGTTATTTTAATGAAAACAGAAATGGGCAATGGCGTTGACTTTATGATGCACTCACACAAATGGCATGGTGTAGCTCCTAATGATGAGCAATTAGCATCTGCACTTTCTCAAAACGAAGCAACTTTAGGAGATTACTAATATCCACTTTCATTGAAAAAATCCATCAGCACTTCTTCACTTTTATTAGGCGTTTTCCTTGCGGGATGCATGCTTTTATTTTCTTCGGAAAGTAAAGCGCAATTTTCGAAAGATCAGCCAACGAGAATTTTATTCTTGTTTGATGCATCGCAAAGTATGATTGCTAAATGGGAATCAAATACAAAATTTGAAGTAGCTCGACGATTATTCGTCAATATGGTGGATTCACTACAACGACTAGATAATTTAGAGTTAGCACTTCGTGTTTACGGACATACAAAACATTATCCACCGCAAGATTGTGACGATACCAGATTGGAAGTTCCTTTTGGTAAAAAGAATGGAGCTCAAATAAAAAAACGAATGGATGCAATTGGTCCTAATGGAACAACGCCAATTGCTATATCATTAGAAAAATGTGGTGGTGATTTCCCGTCTGACCCTTCAAGAAATATCATCATATTAATTACGGATGGTATTGAAGAATGTGGTGGTGATCCTTGCGCAATTTCAGCTATCCTTCAACGTAAGGGTGTAGTTTTAAAACCATTTGTAATCGGATTAGGTGGTAATAAAGATTTCTTAAAACAATTTGATTGCGTTGGAAATTATTTTGATGCTGCGAATGAAGAGCAATTCGAGAATGCTTTAAATATTATCATCTCTCAAGCCTTAAACAACACTACTGTTCAAGTGAATTTGATTGATGCATTTGGCAAAGCAACAGAGACAAATGTACCGATGACATTTTACGATAAGTACTCAGGTGATGTACGTTATAACATCATGCATACAATGAATGTAAAAGGCAATCCTGATACAATTAATATTGATCCATTAGGTTCCTACAATATCGTTGTTCATACAGTTCCGCCAGTAAGTAAAGATTCGATTATTTTAGTTCCGGGAATACATAACATCATTGGAATTGATGCACCGCAAGGTGATTTGATTTTAAAAATTGATGGCAAAAACGATTACCGTGAATTAAAAGCCATTGTTCGAAAGTCGGGGGATATGAATACTGTACATGCTCAAGAATTTAATACTTCGCAACGCTATATTGTTGGTGAATATGATTTAGAAATTCTTTCTACTCCTCGTATCTATGCAAGCCATGTACATATTGATCAAAGCAAGACAACTACTATTCAAATTCCGAGTCCTGGCATTGCCAATTTTCAATACAACAATCCTGGTTACGGATATATCGTGCAAGAAGTAAATAACAAATTAAACTTAGTACATACTTTATCTAATCAGGCTACGCGCGAATCAGTGGTTTTACAACCAGGAAATTACCGAGTAGTTTATCGTCCGAAAAATTCTCAGTCCTCTCAGTATACTATTGAGAAATCATTTAAAATAACCTCTGGCACTAGCGTAAGTGTCGTAATTAATTAATTGCCGAATGAAAAAATATACCTACACTGAAAAGAAAGATACACGCTCTGGATTTGGAGCTGGATTAAGTCAGCTTGGAAAAGAAAACGAAAATGTAGTTGCTCTTTGTGCTGATTTAACGGGCTCACTCAAGATGGATGCTTTTGCAAAAGATCATCCTGAACGTTTTATTCAGGTAGGAATTGCTGAGGCGAATATGATGGGTATCGCTGCAGGACTAACTATCGGAGGGAAAATTCCTTTCACAGGTACGTTTGCCAATTTCAGTACTGGTCGCGTATATGATCAAATTCGTCAGTCGATTGCGTACAGCGACAAAAACGTGAAAATTTGCGCATCACATGCAGGACTTACTTTAGGTGAAGATGGTGCAACCCATCAGATTTTAGAAGACATCGGATTAATGCGTATGTTACCAGGAATGGTGGTAATTAATCCTTGTGATTTCAATCAAACAAAAGCAGCAACTATTGCGATTGCAAAATACCACGGACCTGTTTATTTACGCTTCGGAAGACCATCGGTACCTAACTTCACTCCTGCTGATCAGAACTTTGAAATTGGAAAAGCGGTGATGTTAAACGAAGGAACTGATGTAACAATCATTGCCACAGGGCATCTAGTTTGGAAAGCAATTGAAGCTGGAGAGCAATTAGCTTCAAAAGGAATCTCAGCAGAGATTATCAATATCCACACGATTAAACCAATCGACGAAGAAGCAATTTTGAAATCGATAGCGAAGACAAAATGTGTTGTCACTTGCGAAGAGCATAATCGCTTTGGTGGCCTAGGAGATGCGGTTGCTCAGGTTATCATTAAAAACACTCCTGTACCTCAAGAATATGTTGCGGTGAATGATAGCTTCGGAGAAAGTGGTACTCCTGATCAGCTGATGACAAAGTATGGTTTAGATACCATAAATATTGTTGAAGCTGCGGAGAAGGTATTGACGAGAAAGTAATCAGTTATTGATAAAAATAAGTTTCTTAATCACTGTTTGATTGCCCAATCCTAATTTCAGGAAGTAAATACCGTTTGGAATATTGCTTAGCGATATTGTAATTGAATTTAAATAATCTAAATCACTTTTTCTATCAACTAGCTTATTTTCGGAAGTCAGTATTTCTATCCAATCTATTTTATCATCGGATTTAATCGTAAGTATATCCTCCACTAACGGGTTCGGATATACGCTTATCGTATTCTCCAATTGAACATCCTCCACTCCACTTATTGCTGGCGATAAGGCGCAAATCCAAACATCTCCCATTCCTAAGGAGTCTTGCGTTTTATAGCCACCTATAGAACAAGAAGAATTCACAACGCCGACATAGGTCCCGGGATTCATTTCTACTACTAATCCATCTTCATCATGACCGGGAGAAAAGAAAGTTTTATCATACAATTTATTTCCACCAGTATCAGCCACCACTAGCCAGATTTGCTCTACGCCAAGATTACTTTCTGTTTTATCGTTGTTTACCTGCGAGTACGAACTACCTCCTAACAGTAATTTTCCATTAGAGGTAAAATCCAATTGTCGTAATTCATCGACATCATTTCCTCCAAATGTTTTATCCCACATTTTAATTCCCGCATCTTTCACTTTAATCACCCAATAATCGCAGGCTCCTTTGTTAACCGCTGATTTGTCTAACCCAGCCTGAGAATAAGAATCACCACCTACGTAGTAATATCCGTCTTTATAACGGCAGGTATATCCGTAATCCTCAGCAACACCACCTTGTGTTAAGTCCCAAAGTTTTTTACCGGTGCTATCTATCTTCACCATCCAATAATCGTTCAACCCTCTCGCATTTTGCGTTTTCGTAAATCCTGCAGGACTATCACTAAGTCCAGCCAGGAGGAATCCTCCACTTCCATTATAAGCAATACCATAGCAATTATCATTTAATGTGGAGCCATAGGTTTTATCAAATAAATATTGACCATTCAAATTAAAAACAGCCATTACAAAATCAAAGCTTCCATAAGCAGTAGATGTTTTATCTCCACTAATTCCGCTGAGTGTAGTTCCTACAGCAAATATTTCTCCCGATGCAGAAACTGAAATATCGGTTAACTGATCAAAGGAATCACCTCCCCATGTTTTATCCCATATTACTTGTCCTGTTGCAGAGATACGAAGCATCCAAAAATCAATATATCCTCTGCAGCTATCCGACTTCTCTCCTGAAACGGGCGAATCAGAATAACCACCTATAAGAAATCCTCCACCAGCTAATTCAACAACCGATGTAGGAATATCATTCCCCGTTCCGCCGTAGGTATGCTCCCAAACAATAGCACCCAACGAATCAAAGCATACAACCCAATAATCATAAGTTGCTAAGGATGCATCGCGATTAGGTTCTGATTTGTATGTCGACGTATCGGAAGAAGAAGGAGCCACCATCATAAATTTGTGGTTACTAGTACGTATTAGTTTTTTAGGATACTCGCTACCGTTACCTCCAATGGTCATGTCAAACTTACGTACTAGCGACTGACTAAAGGCAACTTGAGAGCAAACGAAAAACACCATTACTGCTGCCAAGCATTTAAATACCTTTGAACGTATATTTTGCATATTCAAATTTGAGAATTATTTTCTAATTATCTTATTTGCAATTTACGATAAACAAAAAACGGAGACCTCTCAGCCTCCGTTTCTACTATTTCTTATTTCAATTATGCTTTTTGTAAGTACATCACTTCCTTTACTGCTTTAATAACACGAGCAGGATTTGGAAGGTATGCTTCAATTAAAGTTGGCGCATACGGTAATGGAACGTCGCCACCCATTACACGTAACACAGGAGCATCTAAATAATCGAACGCCTCGCGCTGAACTTTAAATGCAACCTCTGTAGCGATTGCAGCTAGTGGCCAACTCTCTTCAACAATTACCAAACGGTTTGTTTTCTTAACAGAGTTAATTACCGTTGCATAATCAATCGGACGAACCGTTCTTAAGTCAATTACTTCTGCATTGATATTTTCAGCAGCTAATTCTTCAGCAGCTTTTAACGCTACTTTCATCATTTTACCGAAAGAAACAATCGTCACATCAGTACCTGCCTTTTTAATATCAGCAACTCCGATTGGCATTAAGTATTCTCCATCAGGCACCATTCCTTTGTCGCCATACATTTGCTCCGACTCCATGAAAATAACTGGATCGTTATCACGAATAGCTGACTTTAATAATCCCTTAGCATCAGCAGGGTTAGAAGGTACAATCACTTTTAATCCCGGACAGTTCGCATACCAGCTTTCGAAAGCCTGACTATGCTGAGAACTCAACATACCAGCAGAGGCAGTTGGTCCACGGAATACAATCGGACAACCGAAATGTCCACCCGACATACTTTTCATTTTAGCAGCTGAGTTGATAACCTGGTCAATCGCAACTAATGAGAAGTTAAAGGTCATGAATTCGATGATTGGACGTAATCCGTTCATCGCAGCACCTACACCGATACCAGCAAATCCTAATTCAGCAATTGGAGTATCGATAATTCGCTTAGCACCAAATTCAGCCAGCATTCCCTGACTAACCTTGTAAGCTCCGTTATATTCTGCTACTTCTTCTCCCATTAAAAAGATGTTTTCATCGCGGCGCATTTCTTCCTGCATTGCTTCTCTTAAGGCCTCACGAAACTGTAGTTCTCTCATGTTTATTGTTTTTTTCGAATGACAAAAATAAAGTTAACCACCTAACAAAAAAAGAAAAGCGGTAATAAAACCAAAAAACTATTCATTATCGTCTGTTAATAGCAACAATGCCCCTCGCAATTCACTCTCAGTATGACGATTTTGTTGCTTTTGCGCGACCACGATTCCCGACTTAAACACTTCTACTGCAGCATCTAGTAATCCGATTTGCTGAAGCAGTTTCCCTAATTGATAATAAAGCGCAAGGTACTCGGAATCAATTATCCGAAGTTGCTTCAAATACTCAATTGCTTTTGAAGCCTCACCTATTTTAGCATATTCCAAGGCTAATGCATAGCGCGAAAAGGTATCAGAGGGGTCGTCTTGTATATACTCCTGAAGCATTTTTATGCGGTCGTTCATGATTGTGTTTTCCTGTGCGCACAAAAGTAATATTCGTCGGCTGATATCAAGGTATTTTGTAATGTATTATCAGCTAATTTTCTTTTTTTAGTGGACTTGGGTAAGTATCTTTGCAGCATTGAAAGTAACGAGACAATTATGAAAATTTTAGTTTGCATTAGCAACGTTCCCGACACTACTACCAAAATCAATTTTACCGACGATCATAAGTCGTTTGTATCCAACGGGGTTACCTTTATTATTAATCCTTATGATGAAATAGCACTTACAAGAGCATTAGAAATTTCTGAAGCAAATGCCGGATCAACTGTGACTGTTATTCATGTTGGCGATGCATCAGCAGAACCGACTATCCGTAAAGCATTAGCGATTGGAGCTACGGATGCCGTTCGTATAAATGCCAACGCAAGAGATGCTTTTTTTGTAGCTTCTCAGATTGCTAATTATGCAAAAGAACAAGGTTTCGACTTAATTTTAACTGGTCGTGAGTCGATTGACTATAATGGTGCTCAGGTCGCATCGATGATTGGTGAATTATTGAACATTCCGTCTATTTCAATTGTTAAGTCGTTGACTTTAGATGGTACAACAGTAACATTGGAAAGAGAAATTGAAGGTGGAAAAGAAGTTATTAGCTGTCCTTTACCTTTAGTTGCGAGTGCATCCGAAGGAATGGCAGAACCAAGAATTGCAGGAATGCGTGGCATTATGAGCGCAAGAACTAAAACATTAGCGGTTATTGAGCCATCTGATGTTCCCGCATTACAAACCATCACTAACTATGATAAGCCAGCGCCTAGAAGTCAGGTTAAACTGGTAAATGCAGATGATGTGAAAGGTTTAGTAACCCTACTTAACCAAGAAGCAAAAGTTATTTAATTCAGAACATAAACACCCAAAACGATATGTCAGTTTTAGTATATACAGAACACGCAGAAGGAAAATTCAAAAAATCAAGTTTTGAAGTTGTCTCTTACGGAGCTGCTATTGCTCAGCAATTAGGAACAAACCTGGTTGCCCTTTCAATTGGCAATGTATCATCCGACGAATTGAACAAATTAGCTCAATATGGAGCGTCAAAGATTTTATCAGTATCGGAAGATGCTTATAAGTCTTTTGTTAACCAGGCTTACGGTGCTGTAATCGCACAGGCTGCTCAAAAGGAAGGAGCCAATGTGGTTGTGTTATCGGCTTCGTTTTCAGGAAAAGGATTAGCACCACGTGTGGCAGTTAAATTAAATGCTGCTTACGTTGATGGAGCTGTTTCATTACCTGACACTACAAACGGTTTTGTGGTACGTAAAGGAGCATTTTCAGGAAAGGCTTTCGCGGATGTTTCTATCAGCAGCGAGAACAAAGTAATCGCTTTAATGCCCAACTCATATAAGGTTGTTGAAAATCCACAGTCTTCTAATGTAGAATCATTTACACCAGTTGCTGGAAGTAATGATTTCGCTACAATGATTAAAGAAATCGTGCGTGCATCGGACAAAGTTTCGTTACCAGATGCTGAATTAGTAGTTTCAGCAGGACGAGGAATGAAAGGTCCTGAAAACTGGGGAATGATTGAAGAATTGGCTCAATTATTAGGCGCTGCTACAGCTTGTTCAAAGCCAGTTTCAGATGCTCATTGGCGTCCACATAGTGAGCACGTTGGCCAGACAGGTATCGCAGTTAGTCCTAATTTGTATATTGCCATTGGAATCTCAGGAGCCATTCAACATTTGGCGGGTGTGAGTTCATCAAAGGTAATCGTGGTTATTAACAAAGATCCGGAAGCTCCTTTCTTCAAGGCAGCGGATTACGGAATTGTAGGTGATGCGTTTGAAGTAGTTCCTCAATTAATTAGTGCTATTAAAGAATTTAAAGCTGTTAATGCTTAATCGAAATTTAGATTTCGAAGGCTTATGAAAAAACACAGACTTGACATTTACGGGCTTAAAAACAGCCAAACCACTACAGGCGCTTATGTTCTAACCTTATTAGAGGTAGATGGAATGCGACGCCTGCCAATTATTATTGGTAAAGTGGAAGCTGAAGCAATTGCAGTGGAAATTGAAAAAATTGCACCTGTCCGTCCTTTAACACATGATCTTTTCAGAACATTTGCCAATGCCTTCGAAATTACACTAGATGAAGTAATCATCTATAACTTTAAAGAGGGAGTATTTTACTCTATGCTTTGTTGCACGTCTAAAAAAGATGGGAGTCAACATCAGATAGATTCTAGAACATCAGACGCGATTGCTCTAGCGGTGCGCTTCGATGCTCCAATTTATACTTATGACAAAATTCTAAATGCTGCAGGGGTAAATTTAGAGGAGATCGAACAACAGGATTTGGAATCAACTGATGATACTGACAATTATCCGCAGCATTACACTCCTGCACAACAAGCTGATAATAGTAAAAAGTTTGTTGATGTTTACCGTGGTATGGATGATGAAGAATTAAACAACGCCCTTAATAATGCTTTAGAGGATGAAGATTACGAGACAGCTTCCAAGATTAGAGATGAAATTTCAAGAAGAAAAGCGGATGAACACTCTTCCGACACAATATAATAGTTTAAAAATCCTGCCTAGCGCAGGATTTTTTATTTCTAACAAAACCCTAAATCAATATCTTCGTACAAACGGCCTCTATAATCCAGCTATGAAAAAGCATCAAATCTTTAAAACTCTTTTTTCTTTCTTTTTGATTTCTCTTTTGTTCAGCAATTCATCGTTTGCACAATGGGAATATAAACATCCTAGTCCAACAGGGAACAACCTGCGAAAAATAGCTTTTGCGGATAATAACATTGGATGGATAGCCGGATCGTCAGGGACAATTTTAAAAACTACCGATGCTGGAAATACATGGACCAATCAGTACAGCTTCCAAAATGATGATATCATCGACTTAAATGTCATTGATACAAATCACATCTACTATCTGAACAATGTCAATAAACTTTATTTGAGTACTGATGGAGGTAATTCATGGACATTAAAAAGCAGTTTCTTTGGTGCTAATGCATCATCTATTTCATTCCTATCGCTGAACGAAGGTTGGGCATGTGTGGGTACCAATATTCAACATACCACAGATGGAGGCAATACATGGAATAACCAGTACACGGTGAGTGGCGATAATTTAACTTCCATTAAAATAGAGAGCAACGGGAATGGAATTGCAGCAACTGAATTTGGCAGTGTGCTCCACACAACTGACTTTGGACAATCGTGGACTATCAATTCCAATTTTTCGGGAGTGTTTAATGCGATGGATATTGTGACATTTTATGCTACCGCAATCGTAGCTTTCAATAACACGTTGTATAAATCGATCGATAATGGGGCTACCTGGAATGCGCCCATAAATACACCGTCTTCTTTTAGTGGCTCTGCACCTACTTCCGTAAAAATCGTTTATGCCAATGTGTACCTTGCCACTAATGGTGATGGTGAGTTGTTTTTTACCTCTGATGGAGGAAATACATGGAATTCAAATACGAGCCTTATTGGTAATCCTTTAAATAGCTGTATCGGATTAAGTCCAACGAAGATTATTGCTGTTGGCGATAATGGCAAAATTGGTTTCAGTAATAATGCAGGAACAAGTTTAACTTCATTAGATACAAGAGTCACTAATCAGGAATTATGGGGGATTCATCATACAGGAAGTATTTGCTATGCAGTTGGTGATGCCGGGACAATAATTACTTCAACCAATAGCGGTCAATCATGGACAAATTTGAACTCTGGAATTTCAGATAATTTAAAAAGTATTGTAGCAATCAATAATAACATTGCTGTTGCTGTAGGAAATGGAGGTACTATATTAAGAACTACAAATGGCGGTAATACATGGTCGTTAGTAAGTACTGGCTACTCAGATGACATTAGTATAATCCATCGACTTCCCAACGGAATACTTTACGCCGTTGGAAATAACGATTTGATTTTAAAATCAACGAATGATGGTAGCACATGGACTTTTGAAACAACTTCTTTTACTGGTTTTCAATACAACTTAACGGATGTTTATTTTGCTACGAGCGATACCGGATTTATTGCTACCAATAGTGCTGAAATTTTAACCACGGATGATGGAGGTCAAAACTGGTACTTACGCATGACTGGATTATTTGCACCTATGTCGTGTATCCATTTTTCTGATGGATTAAACGGATGGGTCGGAAGCATCAATGGTGAAATATTTTTTACGGATAATGGAGGACAATCATGGACAGATCGTTCGATGGTTGGCTTTACCGGAAACATTCATCGATTGAAGTTTATAGATGTCAATATTGGATGGGCATTTACGGATCAAGGAATATTCAAAACGATTGATAATGGTTTAACCTGGGAAAAAGAATTTTCTCCTTGCAATGATGTTCGCGGAATCGATTTCACTGGAAACTATTCGGCATTAGCCGTTGGTGCGGGTCAGGGAAAAATAATAGGCCGAGATGTAGACATACAAGCATTTGTTGGAGCGGGCACCTACTGTTCAGGACATGAATACTCGTTCGGAGCATTTACCTTTGGTACTTTCAACGCTGGAAACACCTTTATCGCACAACTATCCGACGATTTTGGAAATTTTGATTACCCAACAACCATGGCAGTAGTAAATGCAACAGTCATGAATAGTATAACCGCTACCATTCCAGCCAGTATTCCTCCTTCTTCCCTTTACCGTATGCGAATTGCATCAACCAATCCACCAATGTACAGTAACATTCCGTTGTCAACGCTTGACATTCACGATTCTCCTCAAGGTTTGATTTACCCAAATGGAAATACTACTTTTAATAATGGCGACTCTGTAACTTTAATCAATTTGAGTGGAGTGATTGGAACATACCAATGGTATAGAAACGGACTTCTAATTCCAGGTGCTACCAATGACTCATTGGTAGTTTATACCCCTGGCACTTACTTGTTGAATATTAATGACGGAATATGCGATGGTAATTCCAATTCGATTGAAGTCATTGTCAATGGAGCTTCAGCAATTTCAACTGTTAATAATGTGAATTTAAAGTATTATCCGAATCCTATATCCGATAATGTAACTATTGAAATGGGGGATTTGCATTTTAACCAAATTCAGGTTTTAAATCTTGAAGGAAAAGAGCTAACCAATTCAACAGGAGATTTTACGGGTGCTATTACAATTCCTATGAAATACCTTGCTCAAGGATTTTACTTATTGAAAATCAGCGGAAGTCAGCAGGCAGTAATAAAAATCTTGAAAAATTAAGTTGGTAAAAAGACAAATATTTAAATTTGATTAAATATTTGTTTTATGAGATATTATTTAATAGAAGTATTAGGAAGCATAATAGCTTATGCTTTTATCCCCATATTGCTTTTAATTTTAATTTTAATTGGTTTACCTTATTTTATATTAGCATCCATTTTCAGTAAGCCACTTACCGAAGAAGAGAAGAAAAACCTAGAACAAGAGCACCAGAATCGATATCGACAATCATTACCCATTCGCTGCGGTTGCTGCGCTGGTCAACATAGAGGATTATCATCCACCAACTAATCCTATTCGTTAAATTAAATTTAACCTAAGAGTAAAGCGATTAGCAATTATATTTGCAGAAATATAATTGACCTATGAAATCATTCTTAAAATCTGTTTTAGCCGCAATGCTTGGAGTCTTATTGGCTTCGATAGTTGGCTTCTTTTTATTCATTGCACTAATTGCTGCAATTGTTTCATCCGGAGATAACAAAGAAGTAACCGTTAAAGATGGCTCTGTATTACATATTCAACTATCCGAAAAAGTTACCGAGCGCACGTCAAAAAATCCGTTTGAAAATTTTGACATTGCAAGCTTCAGCAGCAAAAAAGGACAGCCTGGCTTAAATGATATTTTACAAGAAATAAAGTTTGCTAAAACAGATGAACACATTAAAGGAATTTACCTTGATGTTCCTTCGGTTTCAATGGGTATGGCTACGATGGAAGAAATTCGTAATGCACTTATCGATTTCAAAAAGTCAAGAAAGTTTATTTACGCTTACGCAGAAAACTATACGCAAGGAGCTTATTACCTTGCGAGTGTAGCTGATAAAATTTATTTGAATCCACAAGGTAGTCTTGCACTCACGGGACTTTCGACTGAAATCATGTTTTTAAAAGGCACCTTAGATAAATTAGAAATTGAACCACAGATTATCCGTCACGGTAAATTTAAGAGTGCTGTAGAGCCTTATATACGTGAGAACATGAGTGAAGAAAATCGTGCACAGATTGCAGGATTTATTAATCCAATCTGGAATCATATTGTTACTAATGTCGCTTCTTCGAGAAAGATTACTCCAGATGCAATTAATCTTATGGCTGATAGCTTAAAGATTAATGAAGCGAAAGATGCATTGGATAACAAACTTGTAGACAAACTTGCATACTATGATGAATTCATGGATGACTTAAGCGTGGTAGCAGGAAAGAAAAAAGGCGAAGCTCCTGAATTTATTACGTTGAATAAATATAAAAATGCAGCGATTGCCTCATCGACTGCTTCAGAAAAGATTGCTGTTATTTATGCAAATGGAGAAATTTCAGGTGGCGAAGGCGACGATGAAAAAATTGGATCTGAAACATTAGCAAAAACAATTGCTGATGCTCGTAAGGATGATAAAATAAAAGCGATTGTATTAAGAGTAAATTCTCCTGGTGGTGATGCATTAGCTTCAGATGTTATCTGGAGAGAAGTAGTACTAGCAAAGAAAGTGAAACCTGTTGTTGTATCAATGGGCGACTTAGCTGCATCTGGTGGATATTATATCTCTTGCGCTGCTAATAAAATCGTTGCAGAACCAACAACATTAACGGGGTCGATTGGTGTATTTGGATTAATGTTCAATGCACAAAATATGTTTAAGAATAAACTAGGTATTACATTCGACACTTATAAAACAAATACCTACGGTGATATCGGAACAATGAGTCGACCAATGACGGAAAGCGAGCGACTAATTATTCAACGTAGCGTTGATCAGGTTTATAATACGTTTACATCTCGCGTTGCCGAGGGAAGAAAAATGAAGCAAGCAGATGTAGATAGTATCGGTCAAGGACGCGTATGGTCGGGTGTAGATGCGAAACGCATTGGATTAGTTGATGAAATTGGAAATATCAATGATGCTATACGTATTGCCGCCGACTTAGCAAAAATCAAGGAATACAGAATTAAATCAATGCCTGAACAAAAAGAACCATTCGAAGAATTGATGAGTGGTATTTCAGAGGAAGCGAAGGTTTGGTATTTCCAAACTACATTAGGTGATCAGTATTATATCCTGAAAGAACTTCAATCAATCAAAAATAAACAAGGCGTTCAAGCAAGAACATTTTACAACCTATCGTTTTAATGCGTTATAAATTATTTATAATCGCCAGTTTTTTATTTCAAGTATCCTTTGCTCAAGAGCAAATCGGATTACAAGAACTTAAAGCTGGCGATTTTTTATTTGAAGATTTAGGTGGTGGTGATTTATCGAATGCAATTAAGAAAGTCACTCCTCACTACAATGGACACTACTTTTCGCATGTAGGAATGCTTACATCATATAATGGAAAGTTAGTTGTGATGGAAGCATATGATAATGTCGCCGATACAGTTTCTATTTCCACTTTTATTAATCGATCAAAAGAAACGATTTACGTTGGTCGATTAGATAGCAAATATCAATCTGAAGTAAGCAATGCATCAGAACTTGTTAAAAATTACCGTGGCATTAAATACGATGAAAAGTATTTACCTGATAGCAATCAGATATACTGTGCTGAATTAATTTATTATGTTTTCAAAGAAGTAAATCTGCAAAAGGAATTTTTCAAAATGCAACCCATGACATTTAAAGATCCGGAAACACATGAATTATTCCCTGGCTGGATTAATTACTATCAAAAGTATTTTCAGATGGATGTCCCTGAAGGCAAACTTGGAATTAATCCTGGATTATTAATTAATGATAAGCGTTTAAGTGTTTATCGTTTGAAGTTATAAACAAACTTGCAAACGCAATTAAAAATTATATCCTAGCGTAAAGATATATTCGAACGCCCAGAAATGATGTCGTGCGCGACCTTGATAGGGTAATAAGGCAGATGTATAATTTACAAATGACCATTTCGCTTCATTCTCAAAAAAGATACGATGATGAAAATCGTAACGTAATCCAGCATCGACTCCAACTAGATATCCCGCTACATGAAACTGGTCATCGCGACGAAGATTATTGATGGTGCAATCAGTACGAGGGAAAACAAATCCTCCCCCTACTCTACCAATTAAACTTAACCAATGATTTCCATTTTTACTATGCATAACATCCATACGCTTTGTAGCCATGAACATTGCGAAGTTAGCACCGTTAGTATGCTCAAAAGCTAAAAAAGGTTTTCCAATTATGGTATCGGTGTCATATTGTTTTCCAAAGTACTTTCCTTTAAAGCGAACGCTTTGTCCGTCTTGCACCACATACTTTGCGTGATCATAATTGAATTCAAATCCCCAATCACGTTTTGCTCCACCAAAAAATCCAATTCGAAATGAATATTGCGGAATGGCTAAATCAGTAGAAAAAACATCTCTTATACCTGGACGATCTTCCGCTTTTGCATCCTCAATAACGAAGTCGTAATAACCGTTTCGGCGACTATCACTAAAGTGTATATCACTTTTAGTGTACCAGTCTAAATTATAACCCCACGAAAAATACCAATTGTATTTGGCAGTATTGAATTTATAAGGACTTGATGGTGTTACTGCATCTTGAGCAAAAAGATAATTGAAAGAAAATAGTGCTATAATTAGTGCTATAAGTGAGGTGCGTTTCATACAAGCAAAATTAGTAGTTTACATCATTTGAAAAATATTTTATTGCTGATATTTATCGCTCTTCAAATTAAGCTGTATTTTTAAACCATGGAGAATTATCAAATTGCTGATTTACTTAAAGACATTGCCCGTTTATTGGAACTTCACGGGGAGAATTCTTTTAAAATAAAATCCTATCAGAATGCTGCCTTCAAACTTGATCGACTAACGACTCCTATTTACGGATTATCGAAAGAAGAACTAGAAAATATTGATGGAATTGGAAAAAGCCTAAGTGTTAAACTCTCAACTTACTTCACAACAGGAGAAATAGAAGACTATCAAAAATTATTAAACGAAACTCCCGAAGGTGTTTTAGACATCATGCATGTGAAAGGCATAGGACCTAAAAAGACGGCTATCATTTGGAAAGAAATGGGCATCGAGTCATTAGGAGAATTGCTCTATGCTTGCAATGAAAATCGCCTGATAGAAGTCAAAGGGTTTGGAGCTAAAACGCAACAACAAATTAAAGAAGCTGTTCAATACAAACTAGCCAGCAAAGGATATTTCCATTATGCTACCGCAGAACAATTAGCCTACACTCTTTTTCAAAAAATAAATAAGTCGATTGGAGTAAATTGGAATTATTGTGGCGAATTCAGAAGAAAATGTGAGATACTTCAGAATATTGATCTGATTATAAAAAATAGTTTCGCTGATGATTTTAAAACCTTCTATTCGTCGAATAAAGAATTAACAGAATTAAAATCTGATAAAACGAGCATAGAACTAAACACATCTATTGGATTACCTATCGTTATAAAAATAGTTGCTGATAATGATTTTATTTATGAAACATGGAAGCATACCGGTAATGAAAAACATCTTGAATTTTGTCTAGATAAAAAATCGAATATCCACCTAACGATTTGCACATCCGAAGAAGAAATTTATCAAACGCTTTCACTACCCTATTACATTCCGGAAATTCGCGAAGGTCTTTTGGAAGCAAAATACGCAACCGAAAAAGAAACACCTCTATTTATCGAATTTACTGACTTAAAAGGGTGCTTGCATAATCATAGTACATACAGCGACGGAATTCATTCACTAAAAGAAATGGCTAATGCAGCACTAGATTTAGGACTTACCTATTTCGGCATTTGTGATCACTCTAAAAGTGCTGGCTATGCAAACGGATTATCCATCGAGCGCGTACAGCAGCAACATCAGGAAATTGATTTGCTAAATAAAGAATATACTTCCTTCAAAATACTCAAAGGCATTGAAAGTGATATTTTGTCCGATGGTAGTCTTGATTATCCAGATGAGATTTTATCTACTTTTGATTTCATTGTTGCATCTGTGCATTCAGGTTTAAAAATGGATGAAGAAAAAGCAACGACTCGTTTAATTAATGCCATTGAAAATCCTTTTACAACTATTCTAGGACATCCAACAGGACGTTTGTTATTAGCTCGTAAAGGCTATCCTATTGATCATAAAAAAGTGATCGATGCATGTGCGGCAAACAATGTAGTGATCGAGTTAAATGCACATCCTTATCGTTTAGATATTGATTGGCGCTGGATAGACTACTGCATGGATAAAAATGTGATGATATCCATTAATCCCGACGCCCACGAAACTGCGGGACTACTCGATATGCATTACGGTGTATATGCTGCTCGTAAAGGAGGACTAACGAAAGAACATACTTTTAACACATTAACCTTGGAAGAAATTAACAATTGGTTTCAGAAAAAGAAAAGTCGTTGATTTTATTTGAATAATTTCTTTCCGTATATTTATAACATAAAATTTTCGCAATGCCAATCATCAATTCGGTACTTTCATGGTTCATGATGCAACGCAATCATCAGATTGAAACATTCATGCGTTATCCGAATGAAGTGCAGGAAGATTTATTGAAAAAACTTATTGGCTTTGCTCGTCATACTGAATTCGGACAGAAATACGATTTTTCTTCGATTACCTCAACAAAAGAATTTCAAGATCGTGTTCCGCTTCAAGATTACGAATCCTTAAAGCCTTATATCAATCGACTTAAAAGCGGAGAGCAACAATTACTATGGCCTTCTGAAATAAAATGGTTTGCTAAATCATCTGGAACTACTTCCGATAAATCGAAGTTTATTCCTGTTAGTCCTGAATCATTAGAAGATTGTCACTATAAAGGCGGAAAAGATTTATTATGCATTTACTTTCATAATAATCCAGAGACGAAATTATTCGATGGCAAACTCCTTTCACTTGGAGGAAGCCACCAGATAAACACCACTAACAACGAATCTTTTTATGGTGATTTAAGCGCTATATTAATTGAGAACCTTCCATTCTGGATTCAGTTATTTCAAACACCAGAGCGTTCAATTGCGTTAATGGATGAATGGGAATCAAAAATTGAAAAAATCGCATTAGCAACCATGAATGAAAACGTCACCAATTTAAATGGCGTACCTTCATGGACGTTAGTATTGCTAAAAAGAATTTTAGAATTAAGTGGTAAAAATAATATTCTTGAAGTCTGGCCAAACCTAGAATTATTTGTTCATGGCGCTGTGAATTTTAGTCCGTATAGAGATCAATTCAAAAAATTAATCCCTCGAGATGATATGTATTATCTCGAAACATACAACGCATCAGAAGGATTTTTTGGAATACAAGATCAGCGTAACTCAGATGAAATGTTGTTGATGTTAGACTATGGCATTTATTACGAATTCATTCCAATGAGTGAATGGAACAATGAAAATCCGAAGGCGCTTACATTGGATGAAGTTCAACTAAATCAGAACTACGCGATAGTAATTACTACAAATGCAGGCTTATGGCGCTATAAAATTGGCGATACCGTTTGCTTTACTTCGTTGAGTCCTTACAGAATAAAAATCACCGGAAGAACCGCTCATTTCATTAATGCTTTTGGTGAAGAGATGATTATTGATAATGCAGAGAAAGCTTTATTCGAAGCATGTATTGCAACTGGATCTCACATTAAAGATTATACAGCTGCTCCTGTTTATTTTTCTGATGAAGCATCTGGTGCCCATGAATGGTTAATTGAATTTGATGCATTACCGAATAATATCGATGAGTTTCGAAATAGGTTGGATGAAGCTTTAAAGAAATTAAATAGCGATTACGAAGCAAAGCGATATAAAGACAAAGTATTAAATGCTCCAATTGTTAGAGTATTACCTTCGGGGAGCTTTTATAATTGGATGAAATCAAGAGAGAAATTAGGTGGACAACATAAAGTTCCGCGCCTCTCAAACAACCGAACATTTGTAGATGAAATTTTAAAACAATGTTTCGAAAGTATTTAATTGCACTCTTCTTTTTTTTCGGTTGGATGCAAATCAATTTTTGCTTCGGACAAACGGATAGCATTAGTAATGTAATCGATTTTTCAATCGACGGATTTGGGAACTTATATGTAGCAAAAAAGAATTCAGAATTCATCAAAATAAATTCAGAAGGAAAAACACTGCGAGTTAATAGTCGTAAGGATCTTGGAGCACCAACAAGCATTAATGCAGAAAACCCCTTACGTATTTTAATATTTTATAGGGAGCAAGGCTGGTTGATAATTGCCGATAATCAATTGGCGTTTCAATTTGAAATCGATTTAAAACTATTAGGCCTTACCGACCCCACCCTTGTGGCGAATTCCTTTGATGGCAGCATTTGGGTATTTGACAGAGGAAATGGCACGTTGAACAAAGTAAGCATCAATTCAACGGGAGTTCAGCTTTCTGGGGCCATCGACTTACGACAAATTCTTTTTACAGAACTTAATCCTCAGCAATTGCTTACGGATGGCAATTATTTGATCTTAAGTAATGATAATGTACTATATGTTTTTGATCGTTACGGAACTTACATTCGTAAAATCGAGTTGGATAGCACACCTTTGACGATCAACATCGAGGGAACCATGGTGAATGCTGCCACCCAAAATAGCGTTTATGCCTGCGATATAAGGTACTTAACTGGCCCCACTAAATATGCTACTATTGGGAATAACAACTTGAGAAAATCGGTAGTTACTAGCAATAAGTTATACGAATTATTACAAGGCGACATTTTAAGGATTTCTCCCTCTAAAAAATAACTTATTAACATTTTTTTGGAGAGTAATAAATACCGATTATTTTTGATTCGAAGAAGGAATTTTCCTTTATCCAATCAAATCAAAATTTTACTCCATTGGCAACACAACAAAAAGGTTTACATATTGCAATTGCAGGCAATATCGGTTCAGGAAAGACTACACTTACCAGTTTATTAGCAAAGAATTTAAAGTGGGAACCACATTTTGAAGATGTAGATGATAATCCGTATTTGAATGATTTTTATGAGGACATGCAGCGTTGGTCATTCAACTTACAGATTTATTTCTTGAACAGCCGTTTCAACCAGGTAGTAAATATTCGTAAATCAAGTAAGACGATTATTCAAGATAGAACTATTTACGAAGATGCTTACATCTTTGCTCCTAACTTACATGCAATGGGATTAATGACTACGCGTGATTTTAATAATTACATGGAGTTATTTAATTTGATGTCGACATTCATCGCACCGCCTGATTTAATGATCTATTTAAGAGGAAGTGTTCCTGCGTTAGTAAATCAAATTCAGAAGCGTGGACGTCCGTATGAAAATTCTATTCGTTTAGATTACTTGAAGCGTTTGAACGAGCGTTACGAAGCTTGGATTTCCCAATACGAGGCTGGCAAATTATTAGTGATCGATATTGATGATATCAACTTCGCAGAAAATCCTGAGCACTTAGGAATGGTCATTAATAAGATCAATGGTGAATTAAACGGATTGTTTTAATTCCAACGAAGCAATTACTTCCTTTCTTAGGTTTAAGAAAGTTCAATTAGCAGTACATTTACAATGAAACACAAAATAAAAGTACTGTTTAAACTAATTTCCATCTTTGGTATTGGGCACGGAATTAAGCTACAACTTCAATTTGTTTTTGGAAATATTAAATCCATAAAACTTCCTTCACTTAATCATCCTTTTACACTTCGAAAAAACACATCTGATCAATCCACTTTTGAACAGGTATTTTTGAACGATGAATACAATTTAAATTTCATTCAAAACCCGAAAGTTATTATTGATGGCGGGGCCAATATTGGATTGTTTGCACTTCAAATGAAGAAGCAATTTCCTAATGCCAAAATCATCAGTATTGAACCTGATCCTGAAAACTTCCAACTACTTCAAAAAAATTTAACTCCTTACTCGCAAGTTGATTTTGAAAATGCTGGTCTATGGAATAAAGATACGCAGCTAAAGGTGTATGATAAATACAACTGCGGCAAATGGGGAATGGTGGTTGAAGAAGATTTAGTAAACGGATCTATTAAAGCAATCGCAATTGACACCTTGCTTGATAAATATAAGATTGATCAAATCGATATTTTTAAAATTGATATCGAGACGAGCGAGAAACAATTGTTCTCTTCCAACTTTGAAAATTGGCTACCAAAAACAAAGGTTGTTATTATCGAACTTCACGATCGAATGGAAGAAGGTTGTGCAAAGTCTTTTTTCTCAGCAATTAATAAATGCAATACTAAATACAGTTATTCAACGTTAGGTGAAAACGTTATTATCACTAATCTTGATTTAGTCTGATTTAATTCTCGTTTTCTTAATGAAACATTTCTTTTTATTTTGCTGCACCACCATTTTTATTTTAGTTGTGTTATTAGAACCTGCTAAAGTTGAATTTCCCGAAACCCCTGAAGAGAAAATCCAACTTGACTCAAGCGATGTAGAAAACCTGATGGAAAGATTAGATTGGAGTATACAGAAGAATGATCAATATGCGACCATGAAAGCGCTTATTCCATTTGCTGAAAACCCTGATAGTAAAATCGACACTTTTGAAATAATTATTTCAAATCCTAAAGAAAAAAACATAAAACCAAAAATTGAATTAATTGCGCCTGCTTCAATTAATTCATCAAAGGGAATTGATATCATTTTTTTACAACAGCCAAATCTAGAAGATAGCATAATATATGATGGTGATGGTCTAGTTCATTTAGATTTAGTTGCCTCTAAAGAAGGGAAAAGTGTTGCCGCAATTCCTGATGGTCTATTGCAACTTGAAAATGGAAAGCCCTACGACTTCATTCAAAAATGTAATGGGTTTAATCAATTACTA
>JBKCGZ010000047.1:0-9547 GCA_046303115.1 Bacteroidota bacterium
TTTCATTATTTTTATATTAAATGAATATAAATACCGAAAAAGATATTACAATGAATTATTATGAAAGAAGATGTACTAAATATACCTTTTTATAAGAAGTGGTGGTTTTGGCTGATAATTTTATTGATTATAATTGGAAAAGTAAATAACAACAATGTAAATAACAACAATGATATTGTTGATGTTGTGCAAATAGATGTTATTAAAATGATAGGCGATGGACAAAAGCATTTTAATGTAAGGAATAGTGATTCACAATACTCAAAATTATATTCAGAGTGGCCAATTAATTTTAGTTTTTCTAAAGACTCTTCATTTGAAATACTTTGTCATCTTGAAGTATGTGGAGAATATAAAATTACGGGTAAATGGAAGGATCCGAATGAAATAGACTTTTACAATGAAAAAGAACTTCCATATGAGATACATAAAAATGCATCTTGGTTAAATAAAGGTAAACTTTATAAAGTCCCACTAAAATATAATAGTGTTTCTAAATTAGAATGTGAAACAAACACATTTATTGGGCATAGAGAATCTAAATTGCCGGACGAGTTATATGAGTTTTTAATAATTCAATATTTAGAAGAAGATAAAAAGTTTAAACCATTTTTGTTTTCTTCTTATATAGCTAATAGAGATTTTTCCGGCAGAGGAACTACAGAAGTTCCTGTTTTTGAAATGACTACATTAAAGAACTAATAAATAAATATAAAAAGTTATATCGAAATAACTATTATTATTAATTTAATAAAAGTTAAGAGTTTCGATTATAATTGACTTGTTATTTCAATAACTTTATTTTTTTGGAGAATTCAAAAATGATGATTGAATCATTACCACTATGACTGAGTAGGGCTTAAGTCCTACCTGATTTAAGCCCCTTAGCAAATTAAAAACTCCTATTTTCGCTCCACAAATATCCCCCCTCTGCGCATCCTAAAAATTATCGGGCTATCACTAGCAGCCATCGTATTGCTAATTGCAATCGTTGGATTGTTCCTGCCTTCAACGGTATCGTTAGAGCGTTCTATTGTGGTGAATATGTCTGCAGAGAAAACCTATGAGCAAGTAAATGTTTTGAAAAACTGGGAGCAATGGAATCCGTTTTTAAAGATGGATCCGAAATCGAAGATTGCGTATAATGATATTCCAGCAGGAGCAGGAGCAACATATACCTGGGCGAGTGAAAAAACAGGAGAAGGAACAATGACGATTTTAAATTCAACTCCGTACTCGTCGGTTAAATTTCAATTGGAGTTTAAAGGACAAGGATTGTCGCAATCAGAATTTCGATTTAGTCCCGAAGGAGACAATGCCACTAAAGTAACTTGGTCGTTTAGTAGTGATATTGGAAATAATCCGTTCTCACGCGTGTTCTGGACATTCGGCACTACGATGATGAGCGATGCGTTTGATAGCGGCTTAAAGGATTTAAAAGCTCAAGCAGAGAAAAATAATACAACCCAACTATAAACTAAAAAGGGCCTGATTTTCATCAAGCCCTTTTTTTATTTGTTCAAAGAATTAGTTTCCGCCTTCGATTTCTTTTTTCTCTTCTGCTTTCTTTTCTTCCCCTTTAGATGCGTCTTTGAATTCTTTAATTCCTTTTCCTAATCCACGTGCTAACTCAGGTAATTTCTTACCACCAAAAAAGAGTAATAACACAACAACGATTAAAGTGATTTCTTGTCCACCTAATCCTAATATTAATGTGATAAATAATGTCATAACGATTGTTTTTTTCGACGAGTCAAAGGTAAAAAGAATAAAACAATGAAATAGTAATTTTTCAGATTTTTCTTGGGTAGGCTGATAAGAAGTTAAACATTTGTAAAACAAACGATTAAAGGGCAGGTTTATTTGCTTTTACATTTATACCCCTTCGCGTAACTGCAAAAGTATCCGCACTCATTAATGATTTCTTTATAGTAAAGCGTATTGCTAAACTCATTTTTTAATCGCTTGAAATTTCTTCCTGCTATAAAATCAATTTCTTTCCTATTATCGGGGAAGCCTGTTTCGAGGTAACTATTGTGTTCGCATTTAGCAGCCATAAAAACGCATTTTGCCTTGAACTCACGATTAGCAGTAAATTGCTCCGCCATCGTATAATATTTCTGAGCTAAACGACAATCGAAGTAACCAGTTAAATTATCTAATGTTACTTTTTCAGCATCCATCCAACGGTAATAAACAGATCCATAAGGGTAATTAATTGCGTAAAAATCAGTTTGAGCTATAACACGGTTATTACCATAGTAGGTCATGTTATAAAGGCCATTCGCTAATTTAAAACACAACTTGGCTCTCTCTTCTGCAGATACAGGAGTATTGATAGCATTTTGAGTGTTCAACATTTCTTTAGCAAACTGTAATTTAGACATTGTTCCATTTTGTAAATAATCACAATCATGACAGTCTTTAATGTGAATGATAAATGGATTCGCATTTAATTTACGGCTGCCAGCGTCTACTAATTTCTGATATTCTTTTATAGCACCTGCGAAATCATACTCGTAAAGTTTAATGTTTCCTTTTAATTCGTAGAAGTCTGCTAATTGATAATTGTAATTTTTAATTAAATAATTTTCAATTGGAGTATGTATTGTAGCCTCTAAAAATCCAATCATCTTATTCAGATTTCCGTCTTTATTATAGAAATCACTTTCATTAGAACGAGCTAATTCTTGTACAATATCGTTTTTGTTTTTCTGATAGTATTTTGATAGTTCTAATTTAAAAAAGCGCAGCACATTTGTTTTTCTTGGAAATGCTAACGAGCTACTTTCTTCGAAACTTCGCATATAGTTCGCAATCGTATTTTCTTCTTCTTTATTTAAAGATGATTTTGATAAAGCGGCTCTTAAATAAATTAATGACGAGGTAATGTAATTTTGTTTTTTAACAAGGACACTTGCTGATAAATTACTTTCAGCTTCGGTTAGTATAATTTTCGCCTTATCATCATTTCCCTTCAAATAATATAAATAAGCTAATGATGATTTAAAAATTTCTGGTTGATGAAGGGACGGATTTTTAATGATAGTTTCTATAAAAGCAACTAATGAATCAGAAGCATCATTACGTAAACTTTTCCAAGAATATTTTGAAGAATTATTTTTGAATAAATAGTCGTAGTCAGATTCCGGATAACTTTCTCCATCATCATAGTAAATAGGATTATTTAAAAATTCGAGCTCAACAATATTAACCGCACGCATTAATGGAAGCATTATTAAATCCGATGATGGATCAATCGAATAAATATTTTTCATTCCATCTAAAGGAGAGCCGTATATGCCGTACAAATGCCACAAGCCACATTTTGTTTTATTATCGCTTGCAAATTGTGCAGCTAACTTAATTGCATCTAAATTCTGTAAGGTAAAATCGTAATAGGCGTTTATTCTTCCTTCTTTACTGATTAGATAAAGGTCGGTAGCTGCCAAATTAGATTCTAAATATTTGTTTGTTTTTTTTAGCGCTCCACATTTATAAGATAATGCTCTAAAATAAACACTTGAATTTTTATATTGAGGAAAACATAAATCAACAGCTGATACACATGCTTCGTAATTAGCACTATAAAACAAAGCTCTTATCCATTGGTAAGCATAGCGATCTCTGAAAAATTCATTTTTTTCTTTTTTCCATTTGATTTCAAAAGCAAGTGGTTGTTTTAAAAGCAATGAAGAATCTGCTTTTGGTTTTTCTCCCCAGTAATAATAACTGTCATTTGAAAATGCTTCAAATCTTTTACAAAGGGATAAATAACTTAGAAAATCTGCATAAGCTACATCGTGCGTTTTTATTAAAGCTAACTTAGCTTCATTGCTTTTTGCAATTCCAATTTGTAGATCCTCGATTTCTTTTTGATTAGATTTATACAACAACCAATCTAAGGAAATACTGTCAATCTTGCCGTTATAATAAGAATACCACTCTTTAAGATTCGTACTATCAAACGAATTGTTGTTTTGATAGAAGCCGTTGTCATATAGTAAATGATAACTCAAATAAAAAGGAGAAAGCGAATCTTGTTCGCTAATTTCTGGTGCAAATAACGATTCATCTTTGATATCGTTCTCGCCAAAATCTACACAAGCCCTTACTATTTTATAAGCACCAAGAAAAAATAGAATACTAATTAAAAGTAGTGTAAATATTTTCCAGCTTTTTTGTTTCATAATTTTTCAAAATAAAATCATCTAAATGATAAAAAATAACAGATATTGAATCGTTTTTAATTTCTTCGTTCAGTTCACTGGCGATATTCAATAATTCTTCCGAACTCGTCTCTTCTATTTTTATTAAATCGCCAACATAAATCATCGACTGATTAACAACTGTATCTTTAATACAAATGTAATTATTTGCACTAGTAACTTTAAAGTGATGATCATCAACAATAAGTTCTTTGTTCCAATTATTAATTAATCGAACGCCTTTCCCATTTCTGCTATGAACACCCCATGAAAATAATCCAAGAGCAACATCTAAGTCAAGTGGATAGCTATAAATATAGTCTTTATAAAGGCTGGCAGTTTTAGCAGAGTAGATTGAATTTGTATTAGCATTGGTGTTTAACTGTCCCATGTTATAGTACATCAGCAATCCATAATCGATTGGTGGTACACCTGTTTTTTCCTTGTATTTAACTTGATGTAATCGAATAGTTGCACCTAGCTTCCATCGCGTTTTATTTTTAATACTCCTTAAAACTTGAAAGTATTTATCCCTTGTGCTTTCTGTCCAATCACAATCAATTTGCACCTCATTCGCATTTAGCTTTTGCGATTTTAAGATTGCATGGACAGATTTTACAATATTGTCTGCAAGTGTATCAGTTTTATTCACATCGGTGTTTTTTAAAACGGCATTCTCTATGTAAATTACTGGAACGATTGCCATTTCATTTTTTAGTTTATCTGTAAAATTTATTTTTGAAACAGGGTAAGCTTCCTCCTCTTCTTCAATCCATTGTACATCAAAAAAACGCACAAATAGTTTATTTATTTTTAAATCAGTGAGGACCTTTTCTTCTGCAGTACTAATTGAAAAATCTTGCTTCCAATAGTAAAAACTTCTTGTGACCTGATCTCTTCGATTGCATCCTAGAAACAAAATAAATACTAAAAGTGCTAATAGCCTTTTTATCACCTTGCAATCCACGATTGAGGATTCAGTTTTTCGCTATTTCTCCAGATTTCGAGGTGAATTTCTCCCTTTCCAGGTGCTTCTTGTGAGGAAGCTACCACGCCAATGCTCTGTTTGGTAGAAAGATTCTGTCCTGTAATTACCGACACTGTTTCTAAATTAGAATACACCGTGAAAAAGTCGCCATGACGAACAATAACCGCCTTTCCCGCGCCCGGTAACGTGATTATACCACTTACAACCCCATTAAATAAAACACGCGCAGAGGCATTCTGCTTCGTTAATATATCGACGCCATTATTGTTAATGATAACGCCCTTCAAATCTTTATGCTCATGTTGTCCGAAAGATGAACTGATAGCTCCCGACTCAACAGGCCAAGGCAAAGCACCTTTATTGCTAATAAAACTATTCGATAATTTTTCTGCTTCGGGTGTTAATGTAATTTCTACTTTTTTAGGAGTCGTTGTTTTTGATCCCGTTTTAGGTGTGGTAGTCTTTGCAGTTGTTGTCGTTGTTTTCTTTCTCGCCTTCTCAATTTCTTTAGCAATCAATCGCTCTATCGCACGATCTAAATTTTGCTTTGTCTTCTGCTTTTGGGCCAAGACTTGTTTCAAAGCTTTTTCTTTTAAACTAAGTTGCTCTAATAATTCCGCTTGATTAACTTTTTCTCTTTCGAGTTGCGATTTATTAGACACTTCTGATTGTTTTAACTGCGTTTTTAAATCGACCTGCTGTTGTAATTCAGTTTTCTTTCCACTCAGCTGATTTCTTGTAGCAATAATTTCTTCCGCTTGCATACGACGATATTCAGCAAACTCCTGAATCATTTTCATTCGCTGATACGCCTGATTAAAATCGCTCGCTGCAAATACAAACATTAAACGCTGATACACATTTTTATTTTTATCAGCATATAAAATGAGTTTAGTATAATCTTCTTTTAAATTCCCAAGCTTCGTTTCTAAATTAGTAATCTCATTGCTGGTAGTTACAATTTCACTTCCGATTTCATTAATCTCACTATTGATTGTTGTAATTAACGATTGGCGAAGTTCTATTTTCTTTTTTAGTGCAGCAATCTGCTCTTTAGTCGCATTTTTATTTTTAGAAACCTGCTTTAATTGATTATTCGTTTGCTCAATCTCTTTTTGAATCTTCGCTTTCTTCGCTTCTAATTCTTTTTTCGATTGTGCTAATACAGTATTGCAGGATAAAATCCCGATAACAAAAACTAAAAATATTTTAACGAATCCTTTCATAATTGTTCGGAATATTAAACGGAAAATCTAGTGATTCTGCTTTTGCAACTTTTCCATATTCTATTCTGATTTCAATATTTTTTTCTGCTGAAATATTTGTTTTCGATTTAAACGGAAATAGTCCTCCATCTGTCAAACGAAAATCGCTATACGATGTATTTAAAACTTTATGGATACGCTGATCTTCTACCTGAACTCGATTAATTCGATATGTGGTATCGTTTACATACACATCTTGAATAACTGGTTTATTCAAATCTTTTTCTTCTAACGATCGTTTTAATTTTTTCTTGTTCAATGAACTTAAAATATAAAACTGCGAACCTAAACTATCTTCTAAATAAACAGAGTTAAAACGATTTTCATTTTTCTTGTAAGCGAAAAAATTACCATATAACAAGGCCTGCACGATTTCAAAATTTACTTTCATCTGTAACATCTTGTTAATCGATTCAAAGGACGTTACTTCATACTTGTTATTTATTTTGTCAAGACTTTTAATAGAATCTTGAGTAATCATTAAACGATAGACTTCAATTCCTAACAAAGGTGATACAGAAATCCAAATCACACTATCTTTTTTACTCCTGTAACTTATATTAAAGCTAATTTCATTACTATCTGTCATTAAAACAACGCTGGCCTTTGCCGTCAGGTAATACAAATTAAAAGCAGATGAATCAAGTTTGTCTTGTAATTCTTGCACGGACTTATTCACCATGGGCTTCACATCAGTAGTAACAGGGGCTACCACCTTCTGCGGAGTTTTACAAGCGTTTAATACCATCAAAACAAAAATGAACGCTACAAGGCGAATAGAATGATTACTCATAATAGGTTCTCTCGTTAATCTTTCGGTCAATCTGTTCTGAATGATCACCTGTCTGCTTTGCTTTCTTCCACATCTCGACAGCCTCATTCACATTGCCTAGTTTATATTCAATATCACCAGCATGTTCGATAATAGTACCATTGGTAGCACCTCCATCATGAATGGCTTTTTCAATCCATTTTTTAGCTTCGATATAATCTCCTTTCACAAATAAAATCCAAGCGTAAGTGTCTTCGTAAGATGGATTCCCAGGGCTTAATACATTAGCCTTATCCGACATATATGCTGCCTTTGTTAAGTTCTCTTTTCGAAGTGATAAAAAGTACGCCCAGTTATTTAGGACCGTAATATTGGCAGAGTCTAACTGATAAGCCTTACCGAAATATTTATCAGAATCTTCAAACTTTTTTAATGTATTGTAAACATCGCCAAGGTTGGTATAAAATTCAATTAGTTGTTCGTCATTATCAACCACCATTTTACTGCCTGTTACAAATGCCTTAGCCGACTCTTCGTATTTTTTATTCTGCGATTTAGCGATTCCGTTAAGTAAGTATAAAAAGCTTTGGTCAGAGAATAATGATTTCGCTTCTTCCGATTCTGATTCAAGTGCAACATAATCTTTCAAATCAATTTCCAGGAAAAGTAATTGCTGCCATGCTTGTAAATTATTTTTATCAAGCTTTACTGCTTTGCGATATTGCTCTCTTGCCTCCGTCTGTTTATTATTCATTCCAAGGAAATCGCCATACACTGCTTGTGCGTTTGATTCCTGAGGAGCTGTTTCACTTAGCAAGCGGCTTAATTCAAAAGCCTGCGACATCATATCAGGATTATCTTTTACTAGTGGAAGATAACTCGTTAGAATACTAATCTTAATTCCAGAAGATAACTTCGTTGATGCAAACGCTTTTTTCAATTGCTCAAACGACTCTTGATTTTTTCCTTCACTACGATATTGCTCTGCTTTGCTTAGTGCAATATTAGGATTATCAGGATCTATCTTTTCCATTCTAGCAATTGTCTGTTGCATCTCTGCTTTCATTCCGTTAGCAGAATATAAATCAACTAAGATGGAATAGTATTCAATATTATTCGGATCTGACTTTATTAGCTTTTCAATTTCACCAGCGGCACCTTTTACATCTCCAAGCTTTAAATAAAGTTTTTCCTTTTGTTGAATTAATTCAGGAGTAATGCCCATGATATTTTCAATCTGATCATACAATCGAATTGCATCCGACAATTTATTATGCATCAACATTAAATCCTATTCTACAAAAAAATATTCTGAATTATTCGGATATAATTTCGATAGCTTATGATAAACCGCTGCCGATTCTTCCACCTTCCCATTGTTGCGATAACAATCGGCTAATAAAAGTTGATACCAAGGATTTTCAGGTCTTAATGTAGCAGCTTGCTTTGCGAAAAATAAAGCATCACCATATTTCTTATTCTCATTAAATATTTCAGCTAAATGATACATGGCTGCATCATTCTTAGCATCATCACGCAGCGTTTGTGAAAATAACTCAGCTGCCTTTTCAGGATTGCCGGTCATTTTTTCCTTCATTGCATTGAAGAAAGCATAGGTTGCTGTAATCTGAACTTTCTCTTCTTGTGCTGATAACGGATTCGCATTACCGCCACTACCATTTTTTGTAGAGCTGCAAGCCATCAGAAAAAGACTTCCAACAAAAAGAATAAAAGCAATGTGTTTTTTCATCATGCTGTGGTAGAGTAGTCGCCCAAGCTTAAATCGTTGAGTTTATGTTTATAGGTTACATGATTACCAACTAACGAATTGTCCATTGTAGCGTCCTGCAATAAGCATCCATTTCTGATAATACTGTTTTTGATAACGCAGTTTTGTATCGTTGTATTATCTCCAACAGAAACATGGGGACCAACAACTGAATTTTCAATCACTACATTTTCACCAATGAAGCATGGCGCAATAATCACTGAATTATTTACAGATGCAGATTTCGCAACGTGGTTGTTACTATGTTTAATTTCTAAAACGCGTTTGTTTGTATAAACAGTAGCATCTTTATTTCCACAGTCTAACCACTCATCAACAGTACCCGCTTTCAGCTTCATTCCTTTCAGCTTCATGTTTTCTAAAGCATTCGTTAACTGGTACTCTCCTTTCTCGCGGATATTATTATCAATCAAATACTGAAGTTCATTTTTAAGGTTATCACCGTCCTTGATATAGTAAATACCAATGATGGCTAAATCACTTACAAAAGTTTGTGGCTTCTCAACAAAATCAGTGATCGTATTA
>JBKCGZ010000048.1:0-2769 GCA_046303115.1 Bacteroidota bacterium
AAATAATACTTCTATTACTTCATTGCATGATGAAAACGGACAACAAGACGGTACGTTTAACGGATTAGCATTAACAGGCGGAGTATCAAACTTTGTTGCAGGTGCTAATACAGCAACGACAACAACCGCATATTTATGTCCGGGCGCTACGTATGTTTACAACGGCACCACACTTACGCAAGGCGGTATTTATGCAGACACATTAATTAATTCGCAAGGATGTGATTCAATTGTTCAGTTAAATTTAGTTCAGTTATTAGTTGATACGGGTGTGACGCAAAACGGATTTAGTTTAGTGGCGGATCATGTTTCACCAACCTATAAGTGGTTAGATTGTAATAATGGATATGCTGTTATTCCTGGTGCTACTGCTCAAACATTTACACCAACTGTACCGGGTAGCTATGCAGTTGTAGTAAGTCAGAGTGGTTGCACAGATACTTCTAATTGCCATGTGATGGCTACGGTAGGATTAAATACATTAAATCCTATTGAAGGAGTTTCTGTTTATCCAACAATTACTAGCAGCGAATTAAATATTCAATTCAACCAATCGTATGATAAAGTTCAAATTGACGTAATCGATTTAACAGGAAGAGTGGTTACTCGTACTAACGCAGATGGATTAACGAATACTGTTGTTGATGTGAATTCGTTAATGAGCGGTAGTTATGTAGTGCGTATTAACGCCGACGGAAGAAACGGTGTTTATCGCTTTGTCAAGAAATAATCAATTAAACCTATATGAAAACGGGAAGCATTTTTTGCTTCCCGTTTTTTATTTCCTTTCCCCCATTCTGGCCATCGCCCCTTTGATGATTCGATCAAAATCGTGCTTTTGTTTTTCGTCGCAAAGCGATCTTACTTTCGACAAATGATTATACAATGCTTTTTCTCCAATCTTTCTGTTCTCTCCAATTAAATTAATCAACGAATCACTTTTGTTTGTAGAAGTAGTATTCGACAATTCATCAAACAACAAATCGTGCAAGTCTCTTCCACGCTTTTTAACAGCTTGCATTTTTTGTTGATGCTCATCGAATAAGACATCAAATTGCTGTTGCTGTGCATCCGATAAATTAAGTTCATGTGCTAAAAATCGGTTCATATCGTTCGGCCTTTCCCTAGGACCACCATCCATTGGCGGTCGATGAAACCACATAATGGCTAATAAGGAAACATTCATAATCGCTAATACGATAACAAGAACTTTAAATGTTTTTATCTGATTCATGGTAACTGATTGATAGGTTCGAAATAAATGGAATATAATTTTTGTTCAATGGATTTCTTTTCTGATTTATAATACTGCTGCGCAGATATCAAGTTAAAGGTAAAAAGTAATGTGATAGTAGCCACTGCAATTTTAATAAATCCACGACTTGATTTTTCAATGAATAACAAATCAACAATTTTATTTTTTTGATCTTCATTCAGCGTTCTTTTATGATACGAAGAGGCTTCTTGTAAGATTACTTCTATCATCTGTTCTTTTTCATTTTTCATGGTATAATTCCTCCAATTGTTTTCTTAAGTTTTGTTTAGCTCGGAAAATCAAAGACTCTACTGCTGATAATGACAACTCCATAATTTCACAAATCTCTTTATACGACTGCTGTTCCATATTGTGAAGGATGAATGCGATTCGTTGATTTTCGGGTAACTGATTTAAAGCACTAAATAGTATTTTACTTTTTTCTTTTTGTTCTAATATTCGATGAGGCGTATCCGCACTTTTTAAATTATTAATCGGGTTTGATTTATTTTCTGAATCATCAATCGAATATAAAAAGCCAAATCGTTTTTTTCTTTTTTTACTTCGTAGATGATAGAGTGCTAGATTAGTTACTATGCGATACATCCAGGTACTTAACTTCGATTCTCCTTTGAAGCGATAAATGGCATTAGTGATTTCTACGAAGCATTCTTGTGTTAAATCTTCTGCGTCTAATTCATTTTGTACGATGGCGTAGGCAGTTGAATACACTAAATCGCTGTAACGCTCGATTAACTCGCGATACGCCTGCTCTTCCTTATTTCGTAAGCGTTGTATAAAAAACTTTTCCGACAAATTTATATTAGCTAATGAATGTTAAGATGACAAATGGTAATATAACTTGCGAAGGACGTCAAAATAAATCGACAAATCATAAAACGGGTTTATTATTCCTTTTGATTTCGAGAAAACTTAAAACCGCCAATGAAATAAATGGAACAGTCGAAATAATAATTGTAAGCTGTAATGAAAGTATTCCGACGATAAATATAAATCCGATTAAAAACAATAAACTACTAATACCTAGTTTCATCAATAAATTATTAGGTTGTTTCTGAAGTAAAGAAATTAGAAGTAGTACTTGCCCAATCAAAGGAATAATGGTAAAAGGGTGTAGTACTGATAAAGGATTATTAAATAGTTTAGTAAGTATCTCGAATTCCATTTGAAATAAGAAAGCAGAAGATGTCTTGCTCCATGATAAGTAAACGAAAAAGGAGGAAATCAATAATGCCGACAGATATAATTTCAATCTCATTACAACGAGTTTTTATTTGAGCGTATTTATCTGGCTCCAGGTTAAATTAATATCGTTTTTAACTTGTATTTCCATTTTCTTTTTAGCTGTAAATCGTTTCGATTCTGGAACAGACACAGCACCTTGCGTTTTTAATTTATTGACGAAAAATATTTCTTCAATGTTAAATGTAGAGCGTTCGTCAGGTTCAAACCAATGACTTTTCTCTAACTCTGCATATACATTAAAACGAATT
>JBKCGZ010000049.1:0-24335 GCA_046303115.1 Bacteroidota bacterium
TGATAATAATTCACAAGTATGGTTGCCAATTGATGCAAAGTTCCCTAAGGATGTATATGAGCAATTGCAAATTGCATATGATAATGGTGATACTGCGTTGATTGAAACTGCACAGAAGAATTTAGATAATACGATTCGTAAGATGGCGAAAGATATTTCTTCGAAATATATTGATCCACCACATACCACGGAATTCGGAATTCTGTTTTTACCTTTTGAAGGAATCTTTGCTGAAGTAGTTCGTAAAGCAAGTTTATTGGAAGAGCTTAATCGTGATTATAAAATTGTGGTGACTGGCCCAACTACATTAGCAGCCATTTTAAATAGTCTTCAACTTGGATTTAAAACATTGGCAATACAAAAGCGAAGTAGTGAGGTTTGGAAGGTGTTGGCAGAGGTAAAAAAAGAATTTGAAAACTTTGGTGGATTAATGCAGAAGGCGCAGAAAAATATTCAAACGGGATTAGATACTTTAGATGATGTTATGGGTAAACGCACAAAAGCTATCCAGCGTAAACTAAGAAGTGTTGAAACATCCGGAGATATTGATCCGAAATTATCTTTGCCTGAGGTTAGTCCTGCAGAAGAGATTGAGGATGATGATAACTAAGAAGTATAAATAAACATTTGTAAATAATATTACCAACGGTAAATATGAACAAACGATTTTTACTTGGTTTCGAAAATGTGAACTTTTTAAAAATAGCATGAATGAAGATTTAGATAGATTTATACAGCGTCAGGAATCAGTATATACAAATGCGTTGAACGAGATTAAATCAGGATATAAATCGTCACATTGGATCTGGTATGTTTTTCCTCAATTAAAGGGGTTGGGTAAATCTGAGTTGTCTAATTACTATGGAATTGGCAATTTAAATAAAGCGAGAGAATATTTGGCCCACCCTGTTTTGGGTCCGCGACTAATTGAAATAACAACCGCATTTTATAATCTAGAAAATGTATCTGCATCTTCGGTATTAGGTCGTGATGATAAAAAACTTAAATCTTGTATGACATTATTTGATTTAGCAGATGGAAATAGTAAAAATATTTTTCGTGATGTATTAAATAAATATTTTAATGGTGAATTGGATGAATTGACTTTAGAAAAAATTCAAGAGATTTCTTAGTTTTATTGAGTTTAGAATAAGTTTATCACCTAACTTGGCAAAGAAAATATAAAAAAATCTTGCAGTAAAAATATCATAAGAAAAGAATGAAAAAAACAATATTGGTTGCAGGGTCTACAGGAAATTTAGGTTTAAGAATAGTTAATACATTAGCAGCAAAAGATGTCACTGTTCGTGTACTTGTTCGTTCAAATTGCAGTGCAGAAAAATTAAATGCTTTTGAAAGGTTAGGTGCAGAAATTTGCAAAGTCGAAAATTGGAATATCGACGAAATAAAAACACATTGCATTGGTGTATCATGTGTGGTTTCTGTTTTGGCTGGTTTGCGTGATGTTGTTATCGATGCACAAAAGGTTTTATTAGATGCAGCGATAGCAGCTAGTGTACCTCGTTTTATTCCTTCTGATTATTCGTTGGATTTCACAAAGTTTTCTTACGGAGAAAATAGAAATCTTGATTGGCGCCGTGAGTTTCATGAGTATTTGGATAAATGTCCGATAGCAGCTACTTCTGTTTTTAATGGTGCTTTTATGGAGTTATTGCTGGATGAGATGCCGATGATTATTTTCAAAAAGCAAATTGTTATTTATTGGGGCAGGGCTGATTATAAATGGGGCTTCACGACAATGGATAATACAGCAGAATACACAGCAAATGTGGCAATAGATGATAGAAGTCCTCGTTATTTACGAATTGCTGGTGATTTGATTAGTCCTAATGAGGTGCATAAAACTATTTCTGAAATAACAGGAAGTAAGTTTAAGTTTATTAGGATAGGAGGACAAGGATTATTAGGCATGTTTATTAAGTTAGGTCGATTCTTTTCTCCAGGAAAGAATGATCTTTATCCCGCATGGCAAGGAATGCAATATATGCATAATATGATTGATGAGCGATCTAAAATTGAGGTGTTAGATAATAATCGCTATTCAGGAATTAATTGGAAAACTGTTGAAGTGCTTTTAAAGGAAGATAATTTTAAAAATTACAAATGAAGCTTGATAGTATAATTTGAATTTTAAGCTACCATATACATGAGTACATTTCTTATTGTATCCGTTTCATTAATTGTTTTTTTCTTTGTTTTGGTAATTGCTATATCATCAAAAGGTTTTCGAAATAAATTTGGTCCTGAGTGGGTGCCAGGCGAATTACAAATACGATTTAATATTGTGTGCCGACAGCAGGAGGATTGGAAGAAAATTCGTTTTTATCTTACTCCAACTGATGCTGATAATGTCTTACGTCAAATAGATGAACATATCCGAGTGGGTATTATAAATTTAAATGCAGGTCATCCTCCAATGAAGCATAAGAAGCTACATTCATGGTCGATGGTTGACATGAATACTTTTGAATACCGGAATAATAAAACGAATAAGTTAAAGGCTGTTTTTTATTTGAATGAAAATATGCTCGATTATTTTAAGTAATAAACAGTTTTAATTGTTTACTTTTTTTCCTTCAATTCAATTTTATAATAATACATTTTCTAGGACTTTTAATATTGCTTGCCCCTTATTGTTTAACTTATTTAACAAAAAGTTAAACAAAATGAATTTTCGGTTGTTTATACTTTTATTGAAGGCAGAAATCAAGTAAAAAAACGCGGAGTATCCGAAAATCCTTAAGAGTAGGGCCAACCAAAATCATTGTATTATGGAGCATTTAAAAATTGCCAGCGATAATTACGTCGCATTCACGTTCTTTATCGGAACAATGGCCATGATGGCCGCATCGGTTTTCTTCTTTTTTGAATTAAACAACACCTCACCAAAATGGAGAACATCCGTTTTAGTATCAGGGTTAATTACTTTCATTGCAGCAGTGCATTACTACTACATGAGAGGTTATAACCTAGAAACAGGTGAATCACCTACATTCTTCCGCTATGTAGACTGGATCCTTACTGTTCCTCTAATGTGTGTGGAGTTTTATTTAATCACTAAAAAAGCAGGCGCTAAGTCCTCTTTATTATGGAAGCTGATCGCTGCTTCAATCGTAATGTTGGTTACTGGTTATTTTGGAGAAACAATTTCAAGAGATAGCAGTGTAATGTGGGGAGTAATTTCAGGTGCTGCATATTTCTACATCGCATATTTAATTTGGTTTGGAGAAGTTGCTCAATTAGCTCAAACTGCTGGACCGCAAGTAGCAAAAGCAACTCGTGTTTTAGCATGGTTTGTATTAGTAGGCTGGGCAATTTATCCTTTAGGTTATATCTTAGGAACTCCAGGTGGATTATTCGGAATTCAATTAGTTTCTGATCCAGCTGCTGCTGCTCATTCAATGGATATAGTTTATAACATTGCTGATGCAATCAACAAAATCGGATTCGGTTTAGTTATTTATAGTTTATCTAGAAATGAAGATTAATTTCTACAATATATGATATTGATTAGAGGGGCTTGGATAATTTATTTATACAAGCCCTTTTAATCTTTTTTCCCATTAGTCAAAAATCAAATCGATTATGGCCATTAGCAACGTAGGTAGTATTAGTAATATAAATGGAAATCTAACCAAGGTGAATACATCTGGTTGGAGACCGTTTATTATTGATTTATTGAAAGTTGTTTTTTTTAATCGTGCGTTTTCGATTTTGTTATTATCGTTATTGTTATTGTCGCTAGGTTTTGGAAGTGAATTACAACTTATAGTTGGCAATTCTTTTTTCTTTATCGGCCTAATCACAGTTGGAATTCCACATGGCGCGGTTGATCATTTACTTGAAACAGGCCAATGGTTTTCAAAAAGTACTCTTCGATTTATTTTAACCTACCTTGCTTATTCTCTTGCAATGGCGGTATTCTGGTATTTATCGCCTCAACTAGCATTATGTCTGTTCTTATTTTATTCTGCGTGGCACTTTGGTCAATCAGATGGCGAACAATGGGGATTTAGTAATATGTTTTCTTTCTTCTGGGGATGTATTGTTATATTTTATTTGTTAGGGACTCACGTTGCAGAAACCAATGCTATTTTAAATTCTATCAGTGGTGTTAGTATGCCATTTGCTGCACCTGTTTACTTAATCATTCCTTTCTTGTTTGTTGCAGTATACATTCGAAGTTATACTTATGCTTTCACCATTTTATGGTTGTTGATTTCTAGTCAATTGCCGCTTATGTTAGCCTTTGGATTATACTTTATTGGTCAACATAGTTTGTCGAACTGGAAGAACATTAGTAGAGAATTAAAAATTTCTCATTTTAAAATCTGGTCCTATTCATTACCATTTCATTTGGGTGCTTGGTTAGTTTTAGCACTTTTCTTTTTTGTATGGCCATTACTTAATATTTCTAGCGATTTCAATCGTTGGGGTATCTTTTTTATTTTCATTGCTTGCATGAGCTTACCTCATGTGATTACTGTTCATTTATTCAAGAGCAAAGCACATTAATTAATAGCTGTAGCTCTGCAGTAATAATCTTTAGCTGTTTGTTATTTAGTAATTTTTAGGTAAAAAGATTTTGTTGACCATGTTCATAATTTATGTGAGTGTGATATTTGAAAATTATAACCCCAAAAGCAAGGATTTTAAACAAAAAATCACTGCCGTTGTTTAAGAAATTACCAAACAATTAATCTTAATAACCATACTATGTCATTTATTACAAAAAAAGGATTTCTACTTAGTCTTTTACTAATTAATTTCTTTGTTTTAAACCAATCGATTTATTGTAGCTGATTAATTATGAAAAGGGAATTAATGGCGTTTAGACTTTTGCTTTTTGTCAGCTTGATTTTTCTTTCAAGTTGTAATGCAATTATGAGCGGCATTTATGGATTGCGCAATGTGAAATCAATCGATAAAAGTGATATTGTGAAATATGGTAATCAATATCATGTGCCAGTCTATAAAAGTTTTGTTTTAGATACCAACTATATTGGTTTTGTAAAAGGTCTATATGGTTCTACTAATGAAGAGCAAATAAGCAATCATTTGCAACCATTGCAGGCAATGTATTTTAATGAAAACGGAAGTTTGATTTCATTTCATGTGAATTGTTATGCTGGTGGATTCCCTAATTTAAAATGGAATCGAAATCAAATAATGGAGATGTTTCCTCCTTCGCAACAAGCTCCTGTTGATTCATTAATCAGATTCAATAATATCAGTCCATATTTTATTTCGTATTCTTCAAAAGATATGTTTTTGAATAATCAAAACAAGTATACCGTAGTTGTTTTTTGGAATCGATTTATGGGTCGTCAGTCAAAACGTTTCATTAATGAAATTCAGAAGAATTGTTCGCTTGCAAATAAAAATGAGGTTGAATTAATTTATGTAAATAACGATTATCTGTTTTTGGATAAATAATTTTTGAGATGATAATAATTACATCCAATTTCTCTAATGGTATTTGAAACAGATTATAATGCTATTCTTGCTAAAATCGATTTGATCGATCCTATTAATTATGGCAAAACGCGTAATTATTTAAACGGAAGTGTAACTCGACTTTCACCGTATATTTCGAGAGGTGTTATTTCAACGCGACAAGTGGCAAGTATCATTTTAGCAAAGGGTTATAAGCCATATGAAATTGAATCGTTTTTAAAAGAGCTGGCATGGCGAGATTTTTTTCAGCAAGTGTGGATCCATTTAGGTGATGATATCAATACAGATATTAAGAACAAGCAAGAGTTTAAACATCAGTTAATGCCTCAAAAAATGATGAGTGCGAATACGGGTGTTGATGCGATTGATAATGCTATTGAAGATTTGTATCGATCGGGATATATGCATAACCATGCACGTATGTATGTGGCGAGCCTTACTTGTAATCTGGCGAAGAGTCATTGGCATATGCCAGCTAAATGGATGTATTATCATTTGCTCGATGCTGATTGGGCCAGCAATGCATTGAGTTGGCAATGGGTCGCTTCAACTTTTAGTAGTAAACAGTATTTTGCCAATCAGGAAAACATAAATAAGTTCTGCAATACCAATCAAAGGGGAACAATACTCGATCATTCTTATGAAGAATTGGAGTTGCTTGATTTATCTGAAAATTTCGGAGAGCTAGTCGATTTGAAATTGAAAACAAATCTGCCTGAAAAGATTGAAATTAAAGTCGATAATAATATTCCAACGTACATCTACAATTTTTATAATCTTGATTGTAATTGGGATGTTGAAGTAGATGCAAATAGGGTTTTGTTATTAGAGCCATCATTTTTCAATCAGTACCCTGTATGCGATAATACCATTGATTTTGTAATTCGGTTATCGAAAAATATTAAAGGAATTCAAGTTTTTATTGGAGAATTTAGTGAGCTATTACAACTTGTCCATTCTTCAACAATCCATTATAAAGAACATCCAACAGTCAAGCATTATCAAGGAAAGGAACACGCTCGTGAATGGATGTTTGAAAATTCCTTTGGTTATGTTCCATCATTTTTTAAATATTGGCAACGCGCTCAAAAAGTAAAGCGTAATTTTTAGTAGGATGAAGCAGGCTATCAATCTAGTTTGGCTAAAGCGAGATCTTAGAACGCAAGATCATGCTTCTTTTGCAGCTGCAGAAAAAGAGTCGCTACCATATTTAATTATTTTTTTGTTTGAGCCTGAAATGATATCCTATAAGGATACGAGTTTGCGACATCTGCGTTTTCAATATTTATCAATCAAGGATATGAATAAAACCTTGCTTGCATCAAATAAAAAAGTGGAGATCTTATATGGAGATGCTGTGGATGTCTTTGATTATTTATGTACTACATTTTCAATCAATAAGGTTTTTAGTTATCAGGAAAGTGGAACATTGATCACTTATAATCGTGATATACTAGTTTCAGAATTATTCAAGAAAAATGGATGTGAATGGATAGAGTTTCAACGCGACGGAATCAAGCGTGCAATTAAAAATAGAGATGGTTGGGACTTAAGTTGGAAAGAAGTAATGCATGCCCCATTAATTAAAAATGAATTCACTGTTCGAGATGAAATTGTAATCGAGCATCCATTTGAGTTATTACCACGATTAGAGAAATTATTTTCTGAATATCCAGTTGTGATGCAACCACCTGGAGAAACCAACGCATTTAGATACTTGTCTTCTTTTATTCATCAGCGTGGAAAATTATATCATAAGCATATTAGTAAGCCTTTGGAAAGTCGTACGAGTTGTAGTCGACTATCACCTTATATCAGTTGGGGAAATTTAAGCATACGACAAGCGTATCAGTATGTGAATACTTCAAAGGCCGTTTGTGAACATCCTTTTCCTTATAGTAATTTCATTACTCGTTTGCATTGGCATTGCCATTTCATTCAAAAGTTTGAGATGGAATGCACGTATGAGTTTTTCTGTTTGAATAAGGTTTATGAAGATTTAAACTTGCCTTTAAATAAATCCTATTTACAAGCTTGGAAAAACGCTACGACCGGTTATCCGTTAATGGATGCATGCATGATTTGTCTGAAAGAAACTGGATGGATAAATTTTCGAATGCGTGCCATGTTAGTTTCCTTCCTTTGTCATCATTTGATGCAGGATTGGCGTTATGGAGTTTATCATTTAGCTAAATTGTTTTTAGACTATGACCCCGGAATTCATTATCCACAATTTCAGATGCAGGCAGGAACAACAGGTGTAAATACCATTCGTATTTATAATCCTATAAAGCAGAGTTTAGAACAAGATCCCAACGGTGATTTTATTAAGACGTGGTTGCCTCAATTAAAAAATATTCCTGCTGAATTCATTCATGAACCATGGAAAATGTCGACTGAAGAACAAGCGCATTATCAGGTTAAATTAGGAAAGGATTATCCATTGCCTATCGTAGATATTATCGAGACTGGTAAAGAAGCCCGAACATTATTTTGGTCTTTCAGGAAGACTCAAAATATGGCAGCTGAAAACAATCGAATTCTTCAAAGTCATGTAAATAGAAACTAATGGTAAAATTATTTTCTCTTAATACATGATGTTGATTTTTGTCATTTTTTGTAGATAATTTGATGATTTGCTATTTAGAATGATTCTAAATAGCTAGTTTTGTCCTCTCAAAAAGCAAAAATATGTTACGAAAATCCTTAAAGTATTCATTACTAGTATTCTTATTATTTATTGTCACATCTAGTTACTCCCAAACTATAGATTCATTAAAAAAAATTGACTTAAAGGAAATTGAAATAAAATCGTATCAACTCAAGAGCGACCGACAAAGATTAAAGCCTGTGCAAGATAATGTTATCTATGCTGGAAAGAAAACAGAGTTGATTGATATGGCATTGGTAAGTGCTGATTTAAGTACAAATAATACACGTCAAATTTTTTCAAAAGTGCCAGGTATTAGTATTTGGGAAAATGATGGTTCAGGAATTCAAACAAGTGTTGCTTCACGTGGCTTAAGTCCTAATCGCTCTTGGGAATTCAATGTACGTCAAAATGGTTATGATATTAGTGCTGATCCTTTAGGTTATCCGGAGGCATATTATACACCACCAATGGAAGCACTATCTAAAATTGAAGTCGTTAGAGGTTCTTCATCACTCCAATTTGGGCCTCAATTCGGTGGATTGTTAAATTATCACTTTAAAAAAGGTGATACAATTAAGCCTATTACTTATGAAACAGAAGAAACCATAGGTTCCTATGGAATGTTTAATTCGTATAATGCAATAGGAGGAACTAAAAACAAATTTTCTTATTATGGTTTCTTACATATAAGGAGTGCCGATGGATGGCGAAAGAATAGTCGCTATAACACAATGACTAGATACTTATCATTACAGTATAAGTTGTCAACTAAAATAGTTTTGTCTGCTGAATACACTAATATGAATTTTAAAAGTCAACAGAGTGGTGGACTTACTGATTCAATGTTTGCAGTTAATCCTCGTCAATCTGTTAGAGCAAGGAATTGGTTTAGTACACCATGGAATTTATTATCTGTTAGTATGGATTATTCTATTAATAATAACATAAATCTCAATGTAAAAACATTTGCAGTTTTAGCTGAACGTAACAGTGTTGGTTATACTAAATCGATTAATATACAAGATTCAATAAATCCTTCTACTTTGCAATATAATCCTCGTCAGGTAGATTGTGATTCTTATGAAAATTATGGAGCTGAAGCAAGATTATTGCTTAATTATAAACTAGGTAAGACTAAGCAAATACTTGCGACTGGAGTGCGTTATTTTAGAGGGGAAACTAATCGTAATCAATTAGGGGTTGGAACAACAGGTAATGATTTTGATCTTCAAATTGAGGATGTTAAATACGGACGAACTTTTAATTATACTACAATTAATTATGCCGTTTTTGCTGAGAATATTTTTCAGATAAATAATAAACTAAGAATAATTCCAGGCGCTCGCTTCGAAAATATTAAAAATACGGTGGGTGGATTTTTAAATGTAAATAGTGGTTTGAAAGTCAATGATGATGAACGTTTGAGAGCTATATTTCTATATGGAATAGGAGGTGAATTTGATTGTTCAAAGTATACCCAGCTATACGCAAACTATTCAATAGCATATCGACCAATAACATTTTCTGAGTTAACGCCATCGGCAACGACTGATATAATTGATCCGAATCTTAAAGATGCAACAGGGTATAATGCTGACTTTGGTTATCGAGGGCAGATTAAAAATTGTTTTTCATTTGATGTTGGCGTATTTTATCTAAATTACAATAACAGAATTGGTGTAATACAGAAGGATGGTTCAAATTTCAAGACCAACATAGGTACATCGGTTAGTCAAGGAATTGAATCTTATCTTGAATTAGATGTAATCAAGTTGTTTAACGATGAACCTCGTTTAGGTTCAGTAAGATTATATAGTTCTTTTTCTTATACAGATGCTCGATATACTAAATGGGATAATCCAACAATTGTGGATGATCCACAAAAATCATATGTAGGAAAAATGGTAGAAAATGTACCAAGGAATATTCATCGATTTGGTTGTTCTTATCATCACGAAACAGTATCAGCTAGTTTGCAAATGAGTAAAGTATCGAGTGTTTTTACTGATGCGTTAAATACAATTGCTCCTAATGCTACCTCTACTATTGGCATGATCAATGGCTATCAGATCTTTGATTTTTCATTGGCATATAAAATAAAAGAAACTTACACTTTTAAATTTGGTGTTAATAATATTGCGGATGAGAAATATGCTACTCGTCGATCTGGTGGTTATCCTGGTCCTGGGATATTACCAGGCAATGGTAGAACATTTTATATTGGAATAGGAGGGAAGTTTTGATTTTTCAATACTGTTGATATAAGAAGATGTTAATCAAAATGTAGTTCTGTAATTTGATTGTTTACTTTTACAAAAAAGTAACATGAAAATTAAATATGTAGTATTGGTAGTTTTGATTTCTTTTTTATTTGGATTTCAATTAAACGGAATGTTATCATCGTATCAAAAAAGTGAGAAGGGGAGAGTAACAAGCATTGGAGGGATTTTCTTTAAATGCAAGAACCCAAAGGAGGTTAGAAACTGGTATAAAGAAAATTTAGGTTTTAATATCAATGATTATGGTGCTGTGTTTGAATGGCGACAAGGTGCAGATTCATCACAAAAAGGATTTACACAATGGAGTCCGTTTAACGAGAAAACAAAATACTTCGAGCCATCCACCAAAGAGTTCATGATTAATTTTAGAGTGGAGAATATCGAATCATTAGTAAGTGATTTGAAAAGTAAAAATGTAAACGTTGTTGATTCTATTGAGTCATTCGATTATGGAATGTTTGTTCACATCATGGATTTAGAAGGGAATAAAATAGAATTGTGGGAACCAAATGATAAGGTGTATGAAAAGATGGGATTGGATATGGGTTTAACAACAATCAAATAACTATATCATTATTTCAAGCAAGGAAGATAAATTTCATTCTTAATAATACTTTACTTTAATAAAAAGCAAGTTATATGCGTTTAATCATCACACTAATCGTTGCGACTCTATTTGCCGCATGTAATCAGAAGTCAGATAAAAGTAATTCTGATCTAAAGACTTATTTTAATTATAATGATTCGATAGAAGGAGCAGGAGTTAAAATGATTCCAATTAAAACTCCGGTAGGCGATTTTAAAGTATGGACAAAACGATTTGGAAATAATCCAAAGATAAAAATTCTCTTATTGCATGGCGGTCCTGCGATGACGCATGAATACATGGAGTGTTTCGAAACATTTTTTCAGAGAGAAGGATTTGAGTTTTATGAATATGATCAATTAGGCTCTTATTATAGCGATCAGCCTACAGATAGTAGTCTGTGGACAACTGATCGGTTTGTAGAAGAAGTAGAACAAGTGCGAACGGTTATTCATGCTGATAGTTCTAACTTTTACGTTTTAGGTAATTCATGGGGTGGAATTTTAGCGATGCAATATGCATTAAAGTATCAGCGAAATTTAAAAGGTTTAATCGTTGCAAATATGATGGCGAGTGTGCCTGAATACGGACGATATGCAGATGAAGTGCTGGCAAAGCAAATGAAGCCAGAAGTGTTTGCTGAAATAAAATCGCTGGAAGCAAAAGGTGATTATAATAATCCCCGTTACATGGAATTACTTATTCCGAATTTTTATAACGAGCATATTTGTCGATTGAAAGAATGGCCAGAAGCATTAGGTCGCTCGATGAAGCATCTTAACAGTAGTATCTATGTGATGATGCAAGGTCCGAGTGAATTTGGTGTTAGTGGACGGCTTACCAATTGGGATGTTAAGAATCGTTTGCATGAAATCACTGTTCCAACATTGATGATAGGAGCTAAGTATGATACGATGGATCCGAAAGCAATGGAGGAACAAAGTAAGTTAGTGAAGAAGGGACAATTTCTTTATTGCCCTAATGGAAGTCATTTGTCGATGTGGGATGATCAAAAAGTATTTATGGGTGGTGTAATAAAATTTATTCATGAAGTTAATTCTGGTTTGAATTGATTTTGCAATTCATTGGCTTACGACAAATTATTTATCTTTAATCAAAATTACATTATGAAATTCAAGTATTTCCTCTCGTTATTGTTCGTGTTTACATCATTTAATATTTGTCATGCACAAGAAGCTAATAATGCGAATAATCTTCTCTTAAAAGGCCTACACAAAGCTGGGTTTGACGAGTTGGATGCTAGTCAGCCGTTAATGTTAGATGGAATTACAATTCCTGTTTATTCTGAAAAATTCGAGCGGTTAGAAGGAGATGATTTCATGAAGGTGATGATGACGGCCGATTATATTCCCGAGCCATATATTGATAGTACCAAGTCAGTTAAGCTTTTTTTACTTCGCAAAGCAACCGAAGCAGAGAAAAATCAGATGATGCAATTTCAAGGAGATGCACCTATTGCAAATGCGATGATTGGTAAGCCTGCAATTCCGTTTGCTATTACGGATATAGTAGGTAATAACTATTCGTTGGAGTCATTAAAGGGAAAAGTGGTGGTTCTTAATTTCTGGTTTATCGAGTGTAAGCCTTGCGTAATGGAAATACCTGATTTAAATAAACTAGTAGAAAAGTATAAAGGAAAAGATGTTGTTTTCTTAGGAATTACCAATAACGATAAAGCTAAAATTCAAAAGTTTTTAGAGAAGCAACCATATAATTATAACCTAATTGCTGGAGATAATAAAGTAGCCAATGATTATGGTATTATGGCATTTCCAACTCATATTATAATTGATAAAAATTCTACAGTGGCTTTTTCTGCTACTGGATTAGGTCCGACAACCTTGAGTGATATTGATAAGTTAATTGGTACAATGGTGAAATAATTTTTCAGATAATAATCAATAAATGTCAAACAATACTCCTCAGCAGATATTACCTACAGCAGCTAATCTAATCGGATTTAGTTTGTTTGTAATAACATCAATGCATGTAAGTGACAAAGCAGCATCGAGTTGGATAGATGAATTTGTATCCGTTGTGACCTTAATGCTGACCTTTTCCTGTTTGTTTTCGTTTATCGCAATCAGAACAAATGTGAATACACGACGTGCTCAAATGGAAATGTTTTCGGAGTACACTTTTATATTCTCCTTGCTTGGTATTCTGTTGATTATTTTGCTTTTAGTTTTTGGGTTTATCGAATAATAAATTAATCATCATAACCCTTTGCAAATCCTTTTTCAAAGCGTTTTAGATTTTTATCATCGCTAGTGTATTGCTTAACGAGATTCTTTGCTTTTCCTCCGGGATTATTCGTTGCTTCGCGCTTTCCGAATTTAAATCCGAGTTCATAAAGTGAACCTTCTAAAATTTTATCATCTACATTTTTCGAAAGTAATAACTTAAAAAGCGTAAGTGACTTTTCTAATTCATTTTGTGCGGTATAGCTTTCTGCTGCATATTGCATTAATCCGTTGCTGGCTTTAGAGGTTACGTAATTGTAAAAATCAGGATCGTGATTAATACCAAAGCTGGCAACATTTCTCGTAGTGTAATAGTCTGTAGCTTTTTTGTAGATCGAAATACAATCACTGAACTGTCGCTTATATTCTTTGTCTTTAAAGTCGCGCATCATTCCTAAGTAAGTTGCTGCAGGACGAATTTCTATTTCATTGCTTTCTATTTGAGTTACATCGATTGCGCAATTATTGAATTGTCTTGATATATCTAATGCTCTATTGAAATCATCACTGGCCTCTAGTAACTTGTTGCTTGATTTTTTCTGCATTCCACTATTGAACAAGGTGGTGATTTCTTTTTGTGCGTTGATGCATTCCTGCGTGCTGATCTTCTTACGTAATTGCTCCTTCAGTTTATTAAGATCTTTGTCGTTGGTTAAATCATACTTCGTTTGAAGTTGAATAGCCATTTGCATTTTTTTACCTGCGTTAACTAAATCCCCTTGTTCGATGTAGCGATCCCCTTCGTAAAACAACTCACTCGTACGCGGCCTTGCAGCCTGCTGCTGAATTGTTTTTAAGTCAGTTGGTGCGGTTAACTCATAATCCTTTAACATTTGCTCTGCTTCATCCAGATTTAATAGCGCAGCATCGTAGTTTTTGGTTAGCGTGTTCGATTTCGCCTCTGCAATTTTTTTATCATAATAACGCTGACGGACCACCTTTTTTAAAGTGAGTGCTTCTGAGTTGTCGGTTATTTCACGTGCGTTTAAAGACTGATAACGGATAGCGTTATCGAGCGCTTCATCAGCATCGACAAGATTGTTTTGTTGAATTGCAATACGTCCGTGATTTAAATGATCCTGATAAATCCCGTTTTTAGCAGCTCTAATCCCATTGAATAATTCATCATCGCATCGCACTGCAGCATATTTCTCACAGATACGTCTAGCTTCTTCATACTGATCAACAGCCTTGTAATAATCTTTATTGACTTTTAAATAACTATTGCCTAATTCGATTCGTTTTTCATATACATCACGAATTAAATCGAAGGTACGCTCTTTTGTTTCGGGATCAGGATAAAGGTTGTATAGGATATCATCCGATTTGCATATAGCTTCCATCAGATTGTCTCTTCTGAAATCAATAACTCCTAATTGTAGTAAGGAAGGTGCAAACAAAGGATTTAACTCCAATGAAAAATGAAAATACTGTTCTGCTTTTGGAATATTTCCAGATCTTAAAAAGTCGACGCCGCGATTATAAAACAATGCATACAAATTAGCCATCATCTGGTTATACTGCTGACGAATAGTATTAGATAGATTGCGACAATCATTAATTTTCCTATTAAATTGTGCAGGATCATATTGTGCTAATTGTAGGATGTTGTAGTAATTTCTTTTCTCTAACTCTACAAGTTTCAAATCAGCATCGTCCAATTTCTTCTGATGTAATCGGAAGTTTTCAATGTCATTCAGGTTGATACTTTGCAATAAGCCATAAGTATTATCGACAAGAGCAACCGATAAAAAGTAATTATTGATAAGCTCTACGCGCTCACGGATTCTGTTTACGCAGCCAGCATTATACGTAATTTGAAAGTTATGAATGTTAATGTCTCGTGCATTATTTAATGAATCAACAAACGTAAAGCTGCTATTATTCATTAAACTATTATTGATGTTGCCTGATATAGGGAAATCTCTCATTACGCCACCTTGAAAAACCACTTTCACATTTGCTGTATAATAAACAGGCGATATCGCTTCATTCAAATTAAATCCTTTATAATTCACATCTCCGCTATATTGAAAAGTTGTTCCTTCAATTTTTACTTCTCTTGAAAAATTATTAGCTTTTGATTTTACGATGATATTAAAATCCATTACCAATGCTGCTGTGCGTGGCGGCTTATTAAAAGTTCTGGCTAATTCATTCAGCACCTCACGACCATATGCATCTGTTTCACTAAGTGCAATATGCATCGGGACCGTTTTCGTATAATTCCCATTAAGGTTTCCTGAAGTATTATTTATTTGTCCACCGATAGGATGTAATTGTCCGTAAATAAGCTGCGGACTAATTAAAATAAACATTAAAATAAAAAAACGTTTCATGATATTGTTTTTATAAGTTAATAAGGCTTTAATTAATCTAACAAAGGTAATATTTCTTGTAAATCTGCTTTTATCATTTGATAATCGCCTTGGTTTTTAAACCAGGTTATTTGACGTTTGGCATAATTTCTAGAATGCTGTTTAATTAAATTGATGGCATTATCTAGTGTGATTTTACCATCAAAATAATCGAATAATTCAGAATAACCAACAGTATGTAGTGATGATTGATTTCGATAGGGTTTTAATGATTCAACTTCTCGAACCAAGCCATTTTCAATCATTCTATCGACTCGCTGATTAATTTGATCATAGAGTATTTCTCTGGGTAATTCGATGCACAAATTAATCGATTGATACTTTTTTAACGATTCTTTTTTATTGATTAACGAAGAGTAGGGCTGACCAGTAAAACGAATCAATTCTATTGCTCTTAAAACGCGCGAAGGATTATTTAAATCGACCGTCGCATAATGAGCGGGATCTTTTTGTTTCAACTCTTCCGTAAAGAAAGCAAGACCTTTATTTAAATATTCAAGTTTAATCGCACTGCGAAAATCTTCTGGAATAGGACGTAAATCATCCAATCCTTCTAACAACGCTTTTATGTATAAACCAGTGCCACCAGTAACAACTATATGACTTTTAGCTTGACTGAGTTCAGTTATTTTTTGATGGGCATAGTCGCAAAATACTCCTGCATTGACATCATCAGTAACCGATAATTCGTTTATAAAGTGATGCTTAATTTGAGCAAGTTCTTCTTCGGATGGTTTGGCAGTTCCAATATTCATCTCTTTGAAGCATTGCCTTGAATCAGCGGATATAATCTCGGTGTTGAAGTGTTTAGCTAGTTCAATAGCGAGTGCTGTCTTACCCGATGCGGTAGGACCTCCAACAATAATTAGCGTTGCTTGCGACATTGTTTTTTATTACACAAAAAAACCACAAAGCAAACTTTGTGGTTTAATGGAATTATCATTTATAAATTAATAATCTTCTTGCTGGTCATCAGAATCGCTGAAGTTTTCTTCACCATTTTCTTCTTCGTTTTCTTCCTCTTCACCTTCTTCTCCCATGCCTTCTATTTCTTCTGCTTCTACGCCATCTTCAACATCGCCCAATAAATCATCTACAATATCATCCACTTCTTCTTGTTCTTCATCCATGATTTCATCAGCCAATAATAAACTTGCTAATGTATCTTCAGGCGATAATTTAACCTTTCCAACAGGAGTAGGCTTGTATTGCTTCGGCGCATCACCAACAGACTTTACACAAACAGGATAAAGACGTTTTTCGTCAGCAGCAGGGATGATTTTCGATAGTTCAACAAAGAAACTCCAGTTTGCATCATAGTCGAAAATGTACATCATTTTCTGATGAGGGTCGTTGATATGATTTTTGATTAATGAATCTTTCATTAATGGTAAATCATTTCCAGCACTATCTTTCTTGGCTTCTAAAACGATTTCTTGTTCTTTAATCCAATGATCAGTGCAGATAAAAAACGATGCAGGCTTAGAAGCATCAAATCCGATTGATGATTGAATGATCGTATGAAAATCTTCGAATGTTTGAAGATTAGTTATTTCGATATCACGTACAACATCCTCATGATCTTCGAACATAACTTTAAAACGGTAAACAACAGGCATAGTATCTAGTTTATCTTACAAATTTAAAATCCTTTATCAATAATACAAATTTATTTCTTCGCTGGGGTTAATCCAAGTTCATTCGCCTTAAGTAGCATGTATTGCAGGGCAGGCTCAAATTCATTAGGGATATCACCATCTAAAATTGCTTCGCGAATAGCATTTTTTATAATTCCCACTTCACGGCCCGGTGATAAATTGAAGGTCTCCATAATATGTTCACCGGTAATAGGTGGTTGCCAGTTTCGAATGCTATCTTTTTCTTCTACTTCAATTAATTTTTGTTTAACAAGTTCGAAGTTGGCTTTGTATTTCTTTTGCTTGAATTCATTTTTTGTTGTTACATCAGCACTGCATAACAACATCAAATCATCGATGTCATCGCCAGCTTCAAACAATAACCTTCGAACAGCAGAATCGGTAACTTCACTTTTAGCAAGAACTATCGGACGTAAATGAAGCAGAACTAATTTCTGAACGTACTTCATTTTTTCATTCATAGGAAGTTTTAAATCGCGAAAAATGCCTGGCACCATTCGCGACCCTTTGTCTTCATGTCCGTGGAAAGTCCACCCATGCTCAGGATCAAAGCGCTTTGTAGGAGGCTTTGCAATATCATGTAAAAGTGCAGCCCAACGAAGCCATAGATTATCTGTTGTTGCACAGATATTATCCAATACTTCCAAGGTATGATAGAAATTATCTTTATGCGATTTTCCATTGATGGTATCTACGCCATGCAGATTTTGTAAAGCAGGAAAAATTATCTTAAGCAAGCCTGATTTGAAGAGTAAATCGAAGCCAATAGAAGGCTTTGCCGACATCAACATTTTATTAAGCTCTTCAGCCACTCGCTCCATGCTGATGATTTTAATTCGGTCGCGTTGAGCAACAATGGCATCAAACGATTCTTTCTCGATGGTAAAACCTAACTGTGCTGCGAAACGAATAGCACGCATCATTCTTAAAGGGTCATCGGAGTAAGTAATCTCGGGCTCTAGGGGTGTACGAATAATTTTGTGCTCAATATCAGTTAATCCTTGAAATGGATCTAATAGCGCACCGTAATTATTTTCGTTGATACTTATCGCAAGGGCATTAATCGTAAAGTCTCTTCTATTTTGATCATCTTCTAAAGTACCTGTTGAAACTGTCGGTTTTCTTGAGTCGGGGTTGTAGCTTTCTTTTCTCGCTCCTACAAATTCAATTTCCCAATCGTCGGTTTTAATCATAGCCGTTCCAAAATTCTTGAATACGGTTACGGGCACATTCGGACCAATAGCTTTAGCAGCAGCCGTTGCAATTTTAGCTGCATCACCAAGAACAACGATATCGAGGTCTTTACTCTTTCTGTTGAGAATCAGGTCGCGCACAAATCCACCAATCACATAAGCCTCCACATGTTGGTCATGGCAAACTTTGGCAATTGGGTTTATTACTGCTGGAAGTTGAAAATTACGAGACAATGGCTGCTTGGTTTGAGAGGTGCAAAACTAAGGTTTTATGTTCGTTTAATAAAATGAATCTTGTTATTCTGAGTGACTTTATAAGGAATATGATGTCGTTGATTGGAGTCGTTAAATTAGTTAGTTATATGGCTTATCAATATGCATAAAAAGTAATATTTTAGATGTTGGTGGTAAGATGTGAAAACGATTGAATGTTGAAGTTAAACGTTTGTAAATGGATATAAGTACTTAATAATTGGGAGGAATATGTTCAAACCATAAATTTGTCGTGGGGCGGAGGTGTGGTGGCCCCCTCAGTTAATGATAAATGTCACCTCGTTCATCTATTTAGGTCATGTTTTTGCGTTTGATACTAGTGCATCTTTGTCTCATAAACTTTTAAAAACCTTTTATTATGGAACAGATGTACATTACCGACCTGCACTTGCAGCACACAGAGTGGAAAAACACACTTTTATTTTATGTAGATGATATTAAAACACTCGATCATCGCCTTCAGGAAGTATTATCAAAGAACAATGACAAGGAAGTTTTAGCAATAGCGGAACATTTCCAAAATCAGTTAATTCTTCAAAAGAATCGTGCAGCTGAAATTCTGCATAGCATAAAGGAAAGCTTAAACCTTATAGAAGCGGAAGTGAATAATCATCCAGTTGCTACCGATCACCGTAAAATGGAATTGAATAGTAAACTTCGTGATGATGTCGCTGATTACGTAACTCACTTTAGTGAATTGCGCCATGAGGCCATCCGTTTTTTCTCAAAGTGGATGTAAAATAAATGTAGTGATATAATTTTTCAGCACTGTCACTGCTCTTGAAAGAGGGCAGTGCTTTTGTGTATTTTTTTGTCAATAAGTAATTTTTGATTCTGCTATTATCACGCTAATTACAAGATACTTTAGCGAAAACATAATTTACAAAACTATGAATATAGCAGCAACAAATTGGCCTAGTTTATTCGGATTAGCCTTCATGGCAATGGTCTTCTTACAATCAGGATTTGATAAGCTAACAAATTACAAACGTGAAATGGCTTGGATCCGACAAAAATTTGCGCGTAGCTTTTTACACGACTATGTAGCACCATTGTTTTTTATCTTAAGTATTTCTGAAGTGTTAAGCGGATTATTATCTGCCGGTGGATTCTTTCAAATACTCTTCACTTGTTGTTCTAATTATGCCATTTACGGCGCATGGGCTTCTACACTTACGATGTTAATGCTCATCTTCGGATTACGATTTACAAAGGATTACTCAGGTGCGGCATCATTAATCCCTTATTTTATTGCGTGTATTCTTACACTTTATTTTTTGCTTGACCGTGCGTCAGCATTTACTTGCAACGCTTAATAATTAGTATAGTTTGGATATAGAAACGGCACCTGAAAAGGTGCCGTTTCTATTTAAATAAAATGCTTTTACTTTACTATAAATCGCTTCGTGACATTTATTTTATCACTCTGAATATTTAATAAATACATTCCTGTGCTCATTAGTTTTGGGATAATAACAGATGTATATCCAGCATTAACAACTGTTGATTCATTCATAATAACTCTGCCCGCAGCATCTGTTAAAGTGATTTGTATTTTATCCTTCAACGTCGAGAAATAATAAGCGTTAATGGTATTTCCTTTTTCTGCTGGATTCGGATAAATATGAAGTGATTCGTTATAAGGGAAATTAACTTCTCCGATACTAAGTACAGTATAAGCTGTATTAAAATTCGGAATTCCATAACCTAATAAGGTATCAGGATTGAAAAATTGATTTGCTGATCGTTTGATAGCTTGAGCAATTTCCATATTCTTTTTTGTTGGCCACGATTGCCATAAGCACGCAGCAGCACCAGCTATGATAGGTCCTGAGAAACTAGTTCCATTTGCTTGTACAACAGAAGGATTAAATGGCATGTATAAAAATGTTCCGCCTCCTACAGCAGCTACATCTGGTTTTACTCTTCCATCGTAAGAGGGTCCATTACTACTGAATGAAGAATACATTCCTTGTTGATCAATTGCACCAATTGCTAATACGGAATCACCATCTGCAGGAACACTGATATAATTCCAGGCACCATTCCCTTCATTTCCCGCGCTACTTGTTACGATAATTCCTTTCTTCGCTGCAAGGTCAGCAGCAATGGTTGCAGGAGCTGTATTGCCATTCATATCTGCATAGGTATGGTTTTGTGAAGCATCATCAAACGTTGTATAGCCTAATGATGAATGTATCACATCGGCACCAGCGCTATCAGCATATTCAGCAGCTGCAGCGTAATTATATTCTTCAATGATATATTCTGAACTTACATCTTCCGAACGTAATAATAAAAATTGAGCATGTGGTGCAGTTCCTACCATCTCTCCTGGGACATTCGCTGCGATACATGAAAATACAGATGCTCCATGCCAGTTGTCATCATAAACATTCGCATCGTTTGAAACAAAATCCCACGTTGCTACTACTTGATTATTGGCAAATACACTATCAAGAGCAGGCATAATGTTAGCATCTTTAAATCCTCCATCTAATAAAGCAATCATCATCCCTTCGCCAGCATAACCTAAATTATGTAATGCATCCATCGCAATCATTTGTGTCTGACCAGTTGCTTGTCCGTAGTTAAATGAATTCGTTCTTAAATAAACAGATGAGTTAATTGTTGGCAATATAATTTTTTCATCATCAAATTTTTCTTTGCTATTTTTTTGATGTCCATAGCGACCAACATTACCAACCGATGAAACATAAGAAAGTGCACTTATGGCATTCAATTGTGCAGGATTCGTGATTTGAACGGTTACGGTATTTAACCAACGGCTGGTGTTTAAAATCACAGCTCCTGTTGCAGATACTCCGTTTAGGTAACTTGGATTGACAGGGAAATCACTTTGATCAATGGTAATACCTTGCTTCGTTCTTCTATCAATTGCACGTTGCGAAAGATATTGCAGCGGATTGTTAATAGAGTAGGGTGAGTTATTTTTATTGCTGAAATGAACAACATATCTGTCTTGTGCAAATACATTGTTATTGTTTATGGTAAAGATTAAACAAATACTTAAAATCAATTTTGATTTCATGGGTTCAGTGTATAGGATATTAATTTTTCTGTGTAGTCGTATCCGCCTTTGATGATGATACCTTGTTGTGTTGGAATAGTAGCGATATTTTTCTCTCTGCGATAAATCATTCCAATTCCTGCAGCATATTTTTCCATACCGTAAAACTGTCGCGTTGCATCAATATAATCGTCTTGCAAAACAGTACACACAGAATCAAATGCAAGTGTGTTGATGCTTTCGGTTTGATGTAAATCGGTTAGCTGGTAGTATTGAGCATCTAGTGTATTTAATGCATTACCATTCCATTTGTCGGATGTGTTTAAAGGGAATTTTAATTTGATGTATCGCACATTATCGATGAATCGCTCCGCATTAAACTGACTTCTTTTATCACTAATTACTTTCCAGATAATCCAATTGCCGTTACTATCTTTTCGATATCGCTCGATGCGCTGACATACTTCATTTTCGTTGTCAAGATAATTTCCAGCTATGACTTCTTTGATTTCATAACTAATCGTATCTAATGCTGCTTGATTATTTGCATCCCAAAAAATAGAGTCGGTTTTGTAATAGCGCACAATGCCTGAGTCCGTTGGGAAATATTCATATGCATAATATGCTGGAGCGACATCATTTGAATTTTCCTTAGTACAAGATGCAAGTAATGCAACAGAAATTAGAAGCAGAAGATATTTTTTCATCGATATCAAATTTAAGTATCTTCTTTAAATAAACTAATTTAATTATTGATTTATAATAGGTTTGTTAATAAAGCCACCACCAATTACATCATTGCCTTCATAGAATACAGCGCTTTGTCCGGGAGCAATTCCAGTTACAGGTTGATGAAACAAAACCGACATTTCATTTCCAATTTGTGTGATGGTACTCATCGTTCCTGGATCTTTATATCTGATTTTAGTTAATGCTTCCATCGGTGCAATCAACGAATCGTATTTAATCAGGTTGATATTACGAACGGTCATTTCCTGTTTTTTCAATTCTTCAATAGTACCTAAAACAACTGAATTGGAATCTGGTTTTATTTCGGTTACATACATCGGTTCTCCAAATGCAACTTCTAATCCCTTACGTTGACCAATAGTATAAAACGGATAACCTTTATGCTGACCTAAAACTTTTCCATCTTTATTGATGAAGTTTCCACCCACTAATTTTTTATCTAATTCAGGAACTCTGTTTTTTAAAAAAGATCGATAATCGTTATCAGGAATAAAACAGATTTCATAGCTCTCACTCTTATTGGCAAGCTCATGTAAATTCATGTCACGTGCCATTTGTTTGATTACTGATTTTTCAAATCCACCAACAGGAAACATGGTACGTGTTAAACATTCTTGCGTAACACCCCATAGCACATAACTCTGATCTTTACTTAAATCATGTCCTCTGGAAATTACCGCACGATTATTTTCCATTCTAATTTTAGCATAATGTCCTGTGGCGATAAATTCACAGTTCAACATATCAGCACGTTTTAATAATGCTTCCCATTTGATATGCGTATTGCACATCACGCATGGGTTTGGTGTACGACCGGCTAAATATTCATCAACGAAATTGTCGATTACATGCTCGCCAAATTCACCACGAATATCTAAGATATAATGAGGAAATCCGTAACGAACAGCAATGCTACGCGCATCATTGATAGAGTCGAGACTGCAACATCCTGTTTCTTTCTTTGAAGAATTACTTGTTGCATAATCCCAGGTTTTCATTGTTATACCAACAACTTCATAACCTTCTTCATGTAACATAATAGCAGCTACCGAACTATCGATGCCGCCACTCATTGCAACCAGTACTCTTCCTTTTTTACTCATAGTGCAAAGATAGGAAAGAGATAAGTGAAATTATAGGCGAATCTTATTTTAATCTACCTGATTTTGTAATAAAGCTAATTGGGTTTTTGATTTTCCGCTTTGGTGAGGTCAGCGAATTTTGCATTGGAAATAATCAAGCGTTGCAAATCCTGATTAAAAAGCACCAATTACATTATTTTTTATAGAAGATAGGATTGGTATAAAACAAAACAACCCGCAATTTGCATCGCGGGTTGTTTTGTATCTAAGAAAAAATTATTTTTTCTTAGCAGCTTTCTTAGCAGCTTTTTTAGGAGCAGCTTTCTTTGTTGCTTTTTTAGCAGCCTTCTTAGGAGCAGCTTTTTTAGCAGCTTTCTTAGGAGCAGCTTTCTTAGCAGCCTTCTTTGGAGCTGCTTTCTTAGCAGCTTTCTTTGGTGCTGCTTTTTTTGTAGCCTTCTTAGCGGCTTTCTTTGCAGCTTTCTTAGGTGCTGCTTTTTTAGTTGTTGCCATTTTAAAATTATTAAATTGGTTGAGTTGTAAACTTACTATAGTGATGAATAAATATCAAACATGTACTTACAAAGTTATTAACAACTAAAATGCGCGAAATTGTTAATATTTGAAAATGTATTTTTTGGCATTTTTTAATGATAAAAAAATAAAAACAAAAAAATAATATCTGTAAATTTTATTAAAAAAAATATCAATCG
>JBKCGZ010000050.1:0-12937 GCA_046303115.1 Bacteroidota bacterium
GACGGGGAGGTTTGGCACCTCGATGTCGGCTCGTCACATCCTGGGGCTGGAGAAGGTCCCAAGGGTTCGGCTGTTCGCCGATTAAAGTGGCACGCGAGCTGGGTTCAGAACGTCGTGAGACAGTTCGGTCCCTATCTGTTGTGGGCGCTAGAAGATTGAGAGGGCCTGACTCTAGTACGAGAGGACCGAGTCGGACGAACCTCTAGTGTACCTGTTGTGGCGCCAGCTGCAGCGCAGGGTAGCTATGTTCGGTTAAGATAAGCGCTGAAAGCATCTAAGCACGAAACTTGCCTCAAGATGAGTCTTCTTTATAAGGGTCGTCGAAGACTACGACGTTGATAGGCTACAGGTGTAAAGGCAGTAATGTCAAAGCCGAGTAGTACTAATTGCCCGTAAACTTTTATTACAATCTATTTTATCAAATGTATTTTCTTTCAATCCCTGTCATCTTTGATCTTATTCAAAGTAAAATATTTATGGTGACTATAGCGTTGGTGTCCACCTCTTCCCATTCCGAACAGAGAAGTTAAGCCCAACTGCGCAAATGGTACTAGAGTAACATCTGGGAGAGTATGTCGTCGCCGTATCATTGAAAATGCCTCGCTTGTCGGGGCATTTTCTTTTTATATACTTTTGGTCTCGTTCACTAATTTATCCTCCTTTGAGAACAAAATTTATCTTATTTTCTTGTGCTTTTTTATTTTTTAATATCTCTGCTTTTCCCCAGGGATACAAAGGCAATGAATTGTTCTCAGGTGATGAAAATTATCAATTTACTTTTTTTAATCAGTTTTATTATGATGATTTCAGTTATCGATTTTCATCAAACTTGAATAAGGTGGAATACTCTTTTGGAAAACGTTTCGCTTTACCTAGTACTTCTGTTTTTAGTTTGAATGATTCATTATTGCTTGATTCATTAAAAGCCGTATCTAATATTTATTTAGTCCTTGGCACTCAAAAAAATCAAGCTTTGCAATTAGAGAATTTACAGAAAATTGGAAAGTCTACTTTTCTTTATTTAAATTATAATTCAATCGCATCTCTTGGTTTCCTAAAGAATAGTGCATCAAGAAATAGAAGTTTTATTTTAAATATTGCGCATGAATCAAAATCGTATAATTTAAATGCGGATTTTTTAATCGCTTCAAATTATGATGCAGCTTGTGGTGGAATCATTGATTCAATAATTCCATCAAATTATTCTAAAAGAGACTTACAGCAATTGAATGTTAATTTGACAAATGATTATCTGAAGAAGAAATATCTGGATGTTGGGTTTTCGCATAATTTCAAACTATTGAATTCTTCAAATGGCGAAAAAAAACTATCGCTATTTTTAAATAACAACTATTCAAAGTATGGTTATCTATACTCAGGTGATGGATTTAATTCTTTCTATGAAAATATTTTTAATGATTCATCTTCGACAATAGATACATGTGGTTATTCATGGTTTAAAAATGAAATTGGTATTACAACAAAATTAAATTCATTGCTCATTTCAGTTAAAGCCATCAATAATGATTTTGATTTACAGATGTTGGATTCTGTTTATCATTTTAATGATTGGTCAGTTGATGCAAGTTTCTCAATTACTAAAAACAATTTCAATATTTATGGTTCATATTCAAAAAATTTAGGAACTAATTTTAGGGGAGATAATGAGGAGGCTAAAATTGGGTTGTTGTATAAATTCACGAACAAATATTTAGAAAGTGTTGAGTTTGTTTCGTCCTATAGTATTCGTAATGTCCCATTTGTTTATCAAAAGCAATTTTCAAATCATTTTTATTGGAATGTGTTAAGTGATACACCAATGGTAGAAAAGATGAACAAGATTAATGTTAAAGTGAAAAACAATTTCATTATCAGTGGCTCAATCACCAATTATGAAAAAAGAGTTTATTTAAACGAAAGTATCTCACCTGTTTTATCAAGAAATCAAGAAAATATTATTGGTCTACAAGCAAGTTATAATGATACAATCAGGAAATTTCATTTAATTGAAATAGCTGCTTACAATAATTCTAATAGTGTATTATTTCCTGTTATTCCATTTCAGAGTTTTACGAGAGTAGGATATATGTTTAGCTTGTTTAAAAATAATCTAAAAGTGGAAGCTGGAGTTTCTGGTGTTTATAATGATGCCTGGTATGCTACGAGTTATTCGCCAGCTTTAGATGATTTTTACCTGCAAACTGAAAAGAAGTATGGAGGTTTAACAGTTTTAAATGTATTTGCTGATTTCAAAATAAAGTCAGCAACACTTTTCTTGAAAGTTGAGCGTGTAAATATTGGATGGTTTAAAGAAAATACCTTTACTCGTGAAGGATATGTGGCGCCTCCTCGTACAATACGATTCGGTTTTAATTGGCCTTTAGCAAATTGATTTGCTTTTATTTTGAAATGTAATGAATAAGGTCAACAAGTCTTTTGCTATAACCACTTTCATTATCATACCAACCAACAACCTTTACCATTCTTCCCAAAACACTGGTTAACTGCGAATCAAAAATGCAACTGTGATTGTTTCCAATTATGTCTACTGATACAATTGGTTCATCAGTGTATTCTAAAATTCCTTTCAATTCGTTTGTAGAAGCATGTTTAAATAGCTCATTAATAGCTTCAACGGTTGCTGGCTTTTTAACTACGCAAGTGATATCTGTTAATGACCCATCTATAACGGGAACGCGTATACCCGCACCTCCAATAAGTCCCTTTAAATGAGGAAATACTTCTGCTATTGCCTTTGCAGCTCCAGTAGTAGTAGGGATAATAGAGTGTGCCGCAGCTCTTGATCTTCTTAAATCTTTATGTGGAGCATCATGAATATTTTGATCTCCTGTATATGCATGAACAGTTGTTACATATGCATCTTCGATTTCAAAATTCTTATCTAGTAATGCAATCATGGGTGCTGCATTATTAGTTGTGCATGAAGCATTGGAAATTACTAATTCACTTCCATCAAGAGTATTTTCGTTTACGCCCATCACAACTGATTTAATATCTCCAGTTGCCGGTGCACTGATAATTACTTTTTTTGCTCCAGCTACAATGTGTTTCATTGCATCTTCTTCTTTGGTAAACTTCCCTGTTGATTCTAAAACAACATCTACATTTAACTCATCCCACGGAAGCTGTGATGGGTCCTTTTCTGCCGTAATATCTATTCTGTTTCCATTAACTACAATATAGTTCTCACCTGCTTCTACAGACGCAGGAAATTTACCATGGATGGAATCATACTTAAGTAAATGCGCTAATGTAGCAGGGGCAGTTAAGTCATTGATGGCAACAATATTTATTTTTTCATCCAAAAAAACTTTTCTTAAAAAAGTCCTGCCAATTCTACCAAAGCCGTTAATGGCTACATTGATTTTTTTCATTAGAATAAATGTTTTTCTGCATGATAAGAAGAACGAACCAATGGACCACTTTCTACATATTTCAATCCTTTTTTAAGTCCAATTTCCTTGTAATAATTGAATTTTTCTGGAGTAATGAATTCAACAACTTCTAAATGCTTTTTGGTTGGCTGTAAGTATTGTCCAAGCGTCATTATACTCACTCCTGCTTTCACCAAGTCATCCATTGTCTCCAATACTTCTTCTTCTGTTTCGCCTAACCCCAACATAACACCTGATTTTGCTCTAACACCTGCATCACTAACTCGCTTCAGTACTTCCAATGAACGATCATATTTTGCTTGTATACGAACTTGCTTAGTCAGTCGTCGAACTGTTTCTAAATTATGCGAAATGATTTCAGGAGCCACATCAATTACCATTTGTAAATTATCCCACTTGCCTTGAAAATCTGGAATTAATGTTTCTAATGTAGTTCCAGGACTAACTTCACGAATTGTATTGATAGTTTCCACCCAGATCTGTGCACCACCATCTTTTAAATCGTCGCGGTCTACAGAGGTAACTACGCAATGTTTTACTCCCATTATTTTAACAGAGTTCGCCACGCGCATAGGCTCGTTTTTATCAACAGCCGATGGTCTGCCAGTAGCTACCGCACAAAATCCGCAAGAGCGCGTACAGATATTTCCAAGGATCATAAATGTAGCCGTACCAGCACCCCAGCATTCGCCCATATTCGGACAATTACCGCTTTCGCAAATAGTGTGTAATTTATTATCAGTAACTAACTCGCGAACTTTTCTGTATTCTTCACCAATGGGTAGCTTTACTTTTAACCAACTAGGTTTCTTGCTTTTTTCTGAAATTGATTTTTCTGAATCCATTCGTCTATTTTTTTCTTCCGTAAATGAAAGTCATATAAAATGTGAAATAAAACTTTTTGTTATCTATCAAAGCCATGATTGGAATATCTTTCGGAAATGCATCAATAATGGCCCCTAATTCCAATGATTTAATGTCGTAATAAATAGGAGAATATTCAAAGTTGAAAGCGACCCTTCCATACGCTCCTGGATGTAAATTAATTTGAGTTAATCCATAGGTAAAAGGAGCTCTTCCGTAAATATTATCTAAAAAGTGTTTATTCGCATCGTACTTTTCTACAATGATGTCGAATTCACCAAACTTGCCTGTAGGCTCTAAAATATTTAAATAAACTGGTTTGGTAATTCCGAGAGATATACCACCACCATAAACAAATCTGATGTCAATACCATTCTTTTCAAATTTGCTATAAAGCGTTTTTTCAAAACCTGCACCGCCTCTTAAAATCGTCAGATTGTTTTGCTTTCCAAATACAAATGCTTTCGCATCAGTGAAATAACGATTTACAGATTTTATTTCTTTCGGATGTTTCATGCCGACTAAATCAGCTTCCAAATAAAACTTCTTATAGCCTGTTAAGTTCTTTGCCTTTCGGAATTGAAGTCCTAAGGTGCCACTTGTATGTACATTGAGTCCGAAAGCTATTTCTCCTTTCATTAAAGGCGGCTTCTCTTCAACAAATTCATTTGGATTGGTCATTTGACAATACGCACTAATGTTGCCTAGCAACAATAAAAAAAGCAAGTATGTCCAACGCGTATAAATCATAATTACAAATATACAATTAACGGCATAATCGAGCGGCTATTTTATTAGCAATTCTTATTTTTGGATCTATGACGATTCAAACAATTTATACTGGCGAGTTAAGAACGCAGGCTACTCATGTTGCTTCACAAAATACAATCATTACGGATGCGCCTTTAGATAATAATGGTAGAGGCGAAGCATTTTCTCCAACAGACTTATTAGCCGCTTCTTTGGGGTCTTGTATGTTAACTATAATGGGAATTGCTGCTAATGCTCACGGATTTACTATCGATGGGACAAAAATCAATATCACCAAAATCATGGCTGCCAATCCAAGAAGGGTAGGAGAGATAATCATCGAATTTTCCTTTCCAATCAATCACTATAGCGACAAAGAAAGATTGTTGATTGAAAAGGCAGCAGCTACATGCCCGGTTGCTTTGAGTCTGCATCCCGATTTAAAACAAACGATACATTTTAATTGGGCGCGTTAATCGAAGCGCAATGATTCTATCGGATTGATTTTGGAAATAATTTTTCCTGGAATTAAAAGCATCAACATGCAAATAACATAGGTGCCTACATTAATTAAAATTATACCCGTATAGCTAAAGTTAATGGGGACGCTCTTTATGTAATAGGATGTTTCATCTAATGTGATAAATCCTGTTTGTAATTGTAAAAAAGCTAATCCTAAACCTACCATATTGCCGATTAATAAACCTCGAATTAAAATTTTGCTGGAGAGTTTTAAGAATGTTTCAGATAATGTTTGATCACTTGCTCCCAATGCTTTAAGTAATCCAATTGGTCGTCTGTTTTCTAAGATTAAAATCAATAATGTGCTAATCATTGTTGTTCCAGCTATCAAGCTTATTAGAACAATAATCACAATGACATTTAGATTTTGTAGCTCTAGCCAGTTGAATATTTGTGGATAAAGTTCTTTAACATTCTGCACATTGGTTTGATAATCTACTTTGTCATAGATTTCTTTTGTGATTGTATCAAGATGATTTAGGTTGTCAGTTTTTATTTCGAAGCCAGCCACTTGAGTGCTATCCCAATTGTTTACTTTTTGAATTAAACTCATTGGACAGAAAATATAAAGGTTGTCAAAATCCTCACTCAAGCCTGTGTTGTAAATCCCCTTAACTATGAACTTTCTTACTTTACGATCTTCTTGAATGAAGAAAATTAAAAAGGAATCACCAACTTTTAAATTTAATTTGTCGCATAAGTTTTTTGAAACAAGCGCTTCGTTTTTATTTGAATTATTTACGTCGATTTTATCTCCGTCCGTTATTTTATTTTTGAAAAAACTCCAGTCGAATGTGTTGTCTATACCTTTTAAAACTACACCCTGTATTTCATCTTTCGCTTTTAAGATACCAGCCTTGTGAGCATAATTTTGAATAGAAGTAACACCTTTTATATTTCGAATTTCTTGTAAATATTTTTGATTGCTTGAAATGGGAATTTCTTCGAATGAATTATTGTTTGCTAATTGATGAATTCTTATTGCCGACATAAATCCTGTAACTTTATCGGAGATTTCGTTTTTGAATCCAGTCACAACCATCACTGATAACAACATAGCAATCACCCCTAGCGCAATTCCTGAAATAGCAATTATCACTACAGGCTTTGCTGTTTTTTTAGAGTCACTATTTGACTGATAGATTTTGTCTGCTAAAAGTTTACTGAGGTTCAATCTGATGATAATTAAATTTGGTCTAAATTTACCTAATAATTCTTTACACGTGAATAAGATTAAATATGCGCTTCTGATTATTATTTGTTGTTGGTCAGTTTTAAGTTTTTCTCAATCATCAAATTATATTGCTGGTGCAGAACGAACAAGCCAGTATATTTCCTTGTTAAAAAAGAAGAATGTTGCGGTTGTTGCCAATCCAACTTCAATGATAGGAGATAAACACTTAGTAGATTCATTGGTCAATCAAAAGATAAAAATCAAATGTGTTTTTGCTCCTGAACATGGATTTAGAGGTAATGCGGAAGCAGGGGAGCATTTGGACAACGGATTAGATAAAAAGTCAGGAGTGAAAGTGATTTCTTTATATGGCAAGCACTTTAAGCCAACAAGGGAAGATTTACATGGCGTTCACCTTGTTTTGTTCGATATTCAAGATGTTGGTGTTCGCTTTTATACGTATATCAGTACGCTGCAATATGTAATGGAATCTTGTATTGAAAATAAAATTCCGCTCATCGTTTTAGATCGACCAAATCCTAATGGATTTTATATTGATGGTCCTGTGCTAGATACTGCATTTAAATCATTTGTAGGTATGCAACCTATCCCAGTTGTTCATGGTATGACGATAGGAGAATATGCACTTTTTTTGAATGGCGAGTATTTTAAATCGCGAAATAAGCAATGTGATTTAAAAGTAATTGCGGTTGAAAATTGGAACCATAAATCACATGTTGTATTGCCAATTCCTCCTTCTCCAAACTTGCCCAATATGCCTTCTATCTATTTGTATCCTTCGCTTTGTTTATTTGAAGGAACTAAAATTAGTGTAGGAAGAGGGACTGATAAACCATTTCAAATATTTGGTTATCCTGAAAGTAAAAATGGTGATTATTATTTTACCCCTGTGAGTATTCCAGGAAAGGCAAAGAGTCCGATGTATGAAAATCAGTTGTGCAAAGGGTTTGATGTGACTGAGTATGGACAAAAGTTTGCTTCAACTTCTGGGCAGTTGAATTTAAATTGGATAATTCAGTTGTATGAGGAAGCAAATAATAAAAATGATTTTTTTAATTCTTTTTTTGATAAACTAGCAGGGTCAGATTTGCTAAAAAAACAAATTGAAACAGGATTTTCAGAAGATGAAATCAGAAACTCGTGGGGAGAGAAAATCGAATCCTTCAAATCAATTAGAAAGAAATATTTATTATACGAGGATTTTTAATTCTGTTTGCATATTTTAATTCTTTTTGTTTCTTCGGATGTTTTTATTTCTGCAATATAAATCCCATTAGCTAAGCTTTCGCTATTATAATTTATGTTTGATTCACCTTCATTTATATAAGTATTATTTAATACTTCATCAATGAGTTGTCCAGATAGAGTATAAATTCTTAGCGACACTTCACAAGGATTCGAAAGTTCTAAATTGAAATTGATTTGTCCACTAAATGGGTTAGGGTAGGCTGAAATACCTGTAGAAGTTAATTCAGCTTCTCTGCAAGGAACAGAAACTACATACGGGGAAGAGAATACTCCACAGTTACCACGTTGAACTCTTACTAAATAAGTTCCTGCAGTTGTTGCTCTATAGCTTGAAGATGTTGCATTGTTTATAATTGAGTTGTTTTTATACCACGCATATCCTTGTGCGTTAGTGCTTGAAACGCTAATAATAACATTTCCGCCTCGGCAAAAAGTTAATGGTCCATTTGTGCTAATAGTAAATGTTGCCACAGGGTTTACTATAATGGATGTGCCTGCTGATGTTGCTGAACAGCCCCCACTTTGAGAAACAGTTACGTAATAAGTTCCTCCAGTAGTTACATTGATTGTTTGCGTTGTTGCGCCATTTGACCATAGATAACTGGTTCCTGTATTCGCAGATAATACAACCGATGAGTTGGAACAAATATTTGTTGGTCCGCTCGGAGTAATTGTGGCTGTTGGAGATATAATAGAAACCAAAATTGGACTTGAAATTGACGTACATCCGCTACTGTTAGTTACCGTTACAATATAGTTGCCAGCTATATTTGCATTAATCGATTGCGTTGTGGCTCCATTCGACCATAAATAACTTGACCCGGATGATGCTGTTAATGTAACCGAGCTTCCTTGGCAAATAGTAGTTGTACCGGAAGTTGTAATTGTATTCGATGGTAAAGCATTCACCGTTACGTTTACATTGTTGCTCGTGCCAGTCTGACCATTATTGTTTACTGTAACAGCATATGTCCCTGAAGTAGTAACTATAATAGATTGTGTTGTTGCGCCATTAGTCCATAAATAAGATGTACCTGTAGTTGCTGATAACGTAAGATTTCCTCCTTGACAAAATGTGGTAGAGCCTGAAGGAGTAATTGTAGGTGTAAAGATACTTGCACTGCATGGCGCAGCTGCAGGGGATAAAGTAAGTGTGCTGTTTGATGTAATTGTAATTAGATCTATTTCTAAATTCAAATTGCTAGGTAAAATAGATAGCAAATGATTTCCAATTGTCAGATTTGAGAAGTTAATAATACTGCTTGTCGCTCCATCATAGCGATACCAAGTCCAGTTGGTATCTGCGATGCAATTAATACTTCCTTTTGCAATTCCATCAATGGATACAGTAAACCCTGTGCTGCTTCCATTTTTACTTCTTGCTTTAATCCAAAAGTAATGTGTTGTGTTTGCTGTTCCTCTAGTTACAAAATTGTATTCAGCAGCACCAACAGATTTAAATCCTACACAAGAAGTGAAGTTCGTATAGTCGCCAGCGATAGTTCCTGTAGGGACGTAGGTTTTAATTTCGTTTGTAGTTGAAGAAGTGTTATCGTACAATTCACCTTCAAAAACAAAATCTTTCGACCAATAGTAAGGATGAGTGTTTTCATGCCATCCATCTAGCTGATAAAAAATTGGAGCAAGTGAATTGCTCTTGTCGTAGATAAATGTGCTTCCTTGTCTACGAATATTGAACTTCAGATTTTGTCCATCCAAATTAATTGAAGCCACTCCTGTTAATGGAGCATTTCCTACATAATTCGAGTTGGGTTGAATCGTTCCTGTTATAGCATATTTGCTTAATGTGTTATGTTTTCTTGCAACTACCAACTTTGTAATGTCTCCAGCATAGAATGAATAGCCTGGTTGTGTTGTGTTATTAATTGAATTAGCTGGCACATCTCCATTCATTAGCGTTCCATTAAATAAAAAGTCTTGATACCTTGTAGCAACTGCTTCTGCATATCCAGGGATTGCCATTTGCCAAACATAATTGTTAGGATTTTGATAAGGTTGAGTTGTTACAAAGTATCCTGTTTGAAAATATTCAGCACCAGACATTGAAATAACCTTTAAGAACCCAAGCCATTGTGCTGGACGCGGAATTACCTCTTCATTTACCCAGCCTGCTGAAACAAATGGTGAATATAATTTATCACCCATTGAAATTTCTGTAAATCTAGATTCTGCTACAAACTGCCATCCATGCGCAGCACCTTGCCAGTATCGCCAAACATTTGGGCGTTGCATGTAGATATCTCCTGATGAATATCTTTGTCCATTTATTAATGAATTAAGTTCTCTTGTTTCCTGCCAGTTCCAACTATATAATGGATGACCATTCAAGAAGAAATGGCTAAATCTGGTTGTGCTAAGTGATGGCAAGGATAAAAACTCAGCCGTATATGATGCAGTAAGTTTTTTCATTCCCCTTCCTATATATCTGCTCCAATCGTTGAGTCCACTGTTAGTGTAGGCGGTATTTACCGTAGGATCGAGCTTTAATCCTGTACTTGTCCATGCTGGCATCGTTTCACCATTCTCAAATAAATGATTTAACGGTCGCGTCATTTTTTTAGTTAATTGGTCTAAATAATAACGCATTGTTTGTCCATCTAATTTGAATGAATCTAATGGCGATTCAGGACTTAGGGTTTTAGTAGTTGTAGAAACAGCTCCGTTTTTATCAATAAATTGACCCGAAGCATTTTTTAAATAAGAAGAGCTAGGTAAGCATCCACATCCAACGTAAGCTTTCGCAGATGTTTTATTAATGTCTTTTGGACTTAATTGCCCCCAGTAACTATTAGCAGATGTTTTCCAAGTTGGATTTAGGTTCCCCATTTTTATCCAGGCTCCTGAATAAGTATTGGTGTCGCCAAAATCAGATACTTCATGTGTGTTACTCGTAACTAAAAGAGCATATTGAAAATTTGCTACAAGCTCTTTCTGAACATCTTTACTTCTGCTGACCAATGTACTTTGACTGTAAGTGCTTGTGCCGTCTCCAGCAACATGCGCTGGATTAAAAATCATTGTATTAGGAAATAATGTTGAATTGGCTAGTGCTCTGGCAGCCGGAAAATTCTTTAATTGGGTTAATGCGTCAACGTTAGCATTAGGATGTCCTGGAGCAAATTCATTCATGTTTAATGATCCAGTAATTGAAGTTGCCGTTGGAACAGTAAGTATGGTGTTAGTAAAAGTATAGTGCTTGTTTTGAGTAAAGTCTAAATAGTGCTTGTAAATCATATTGGCTGGTAGTGCTGTTTTGTATACAGCTATTTCATCCATTCCGCCATAATATTTATAATAGCTTGTGCTCGTGTTTACGTCACATACATTATTGTTACTAACGCCTGGATTTGTTGGGATTAAACCTACAGGCAATGACTTGCTAAATCCTGTAGGCAGTTGTCCGTCAATCCAAACTTCCTTTACACCATTCTTAGCATCATATTTAAATACGATATGATGCCAATTGCCATCTACATAATAGTTATATGTTCCTCTTCCGATTGCTTCTAAACTAATATCAAAATTATCTGTGACAGTAGCGGTGGATCCTGTAGGAATTGACTTAGTGGTAAATCGTATATACGGGAAGTATAATCTTAAATTAATAGCAGCATCTCGTCTGCTAAACCACTGAATAGTTTGGTTTATATTGGATGATGTTTTGAATAAAAATTCAATGGTGTATGCCGAATCTGGAACAAATTGACTAGAAGCAACAATTTGTTTAGAGGCTGCATCTAATTGTAAATACTTACCTACGCCGGTGTTCAAATTATTTGTTAGAATAGAATAGGGCGACTGATAATAAGCCGCGTCAAGGTTCGATTGGTTCATCGAATCTTTTAATGCATTGGTTCCGTCAAAGGTCCAATAGTTATAAGGCGTCCAAATTTGAGCCTTAACATCATTAGATGAAGTAAATGTCTGGAGGGTTAAAAAAACAACTACAAACAATAAATTGCCTGTAAGGGTGGATTTTAGTTTTTGATTAAGCATTGTTTAAGTTTGGTTTTAAACAAGGCTTTTCAAAGCGCGGAGCTCAAATTTACCTTGTGATGATGGTAATTACAATAGCGAATAACAAATATTATTTAAACAATTGATTATCAAGTAAAATAACTTCTGATGTGGTCGATTTTTCTCGTTTTTAACCATCATTTATATGCAGTTTACCATAAATAAATAGCAATTTACATTTAAAAAATTCTATATTGAATACTTGATAATGGCACCTTGACTACTAATGAAATTCCTTTTAAAGTTAAAAAAGCCTTGAGCTTTTTCAGTAAGATGGTGATCAGGATAATTGTCATCTTACATCACCACATTAACATTCCCTTCTTTGGTTTCCCTCTTGCCCTTATTTCCCTGAGCAGTTACCTTGTATACGTATACACCCTCCGGAACTTGAGTCCCCTGGAATGTTCCATCCCATCTTAAATTAGGATTAGATGATTCAAAAATCAATTGTCCCCAACGATTAAACACTTGCATTTTAAAGTCTTTAACCGCCTCTCCTGCGATACCAAACGTGTCGTTCATCCCATCACCGTTTGGTGTAAATGTGTTTGGTATGTAAAGCGTCATCGGTGGAATTACCTCCACCTCGTTGGAAACGCTAAATGTTTGAGGTGCTCCGTTTTTGTAGGCAATCACTCTGTACTTTCTGCTATATTGCATTTGGGCCATTGAGCTAAATGCTAATAAGCAAAGTGTAAAACTTAAAATAACTGATTTAGTAATTGTATTCATAGCTGTTTGTTTTTGATGTATGCAAACTACATCTCATTGAAAGCAGCTATTTTTAATTATTTAGAAATTATTTCTTTTGTAAGGTTTTATCTAATTTGATTTAGAATGGGATTAGTTCACAATAGTTTTAAGTATAATATTTCATTCTTAGAACTAAATAAAGTTAGGC
>JBKCGZ010000051.1:0-15159 GCA_046303115.1 Bacteroidota bacterium
CGAGCGCAGAAAGCAATTAATGGAATGTGTTCCCAACGACGGACATCTTGCCATTGCCGAATTAGAGAAGGTGCATAACGTTAATGTCATTACTCAAAATGTGGATGACCTACACGAACGAGCAGGATCTACGAATGTAATTCATTTGCATGGTGAGTTAATGAAAGTTCGTAGCACGGTACATCCTGAACTAATTTATACATTACAAGATTGGGAATTAAAATGGGGCGACCATTGCGAAAAAGGTTTTCAATTACGTCCGCATATTGTTTGGTTCGGAGAACAAGTTCCAATGATGGACAAAGCAATCGAAATAGTTGAACAAGCAGATGTTTTTTTAGTTGTTGGAACATCTTTACAAGTATATCCTGCAGCTGGACTCGTACACTACGCAAATAAAGCAACACAAAAATTTTTAATCGACCCAAAATCAGAATTACCCTACGGAGCAAACGATTTTACGCTCATACGTTTTACGGCTACGGATGGCGTTAGGAAGGTGTTGGAAGGGATATGATTGGTTTTACAGGGATGGCTTTAAATCCATCCCTGCAAATTGATTTTTTTATTTATAAAAATATTTCCCTAATAGCGACAGGATTAATCCCGCCGCTTTAAGGTTTAAACCATCATCTGACAACGAATACCTATTTTTGATTTTTGATAATATACTCCGTCATCACCTTATAAACCTCCAATGTTTTCTTGTCCTTCTTCAATAATTGAAGGTGCTCTTGAATAATCTTTTGATCGTTGCGGCGTGCTGGACCTGTTTGTACGTCTTTGGGTGCGTGACTATGAACTTTAAAAGTGGTTTGATCAATAAGCGGTAAAAGATATTCCCACTTTAAATTTTTCTTTTGTAAGTGCGTATGCGCAATCGTGTAACATGCATTCACAAAATTATTCACGAATACAGCAGCTAAATGTAATTCCTTGCGCTGCTCACTGCTCAATACATACGACTTTTTAGAAAGTCGTTTTGCAAGTTGTAATAGTTTTTTTTCTGTTGCTGCATTACTACCTTCCACAAATACCGGAATATTATTCCAATCAACCTTTGCTTTTGCACTAAACGTTTGCAATGGATAAAGTACTCCATTGTTTCTTTGGTGCTTGTTTAGATCGCTTATAGGCGCAGTTCCGGAAGTGTGACAAACAATACCCGAAAAATTTTTAAAGTGCGGTATAATCGTTCTAATGCTACTGTCGGAAACGCAAAGTAAAATCAGGTCAACGTTTAAGTTTAAATCGTTGAGCGTAGGTGCGAAGGCAATTTTATGTTTTCTGGAAAGTGATTTTGCGGTTATCGCATTGCGAGAAAAGATTTGCTGAACCTTAATTCCTTTTTCGAGTAAACGAGGAATTAAATGAGAAGCGAGATTGCCCGATCCAACAATACTTACATTCATGCCTCGCGCTTTAAATCAGAAATTTGTTTTCGTATAGCAATCCATGTCCCAACGAACATTAAGATACATCCAATCCACAGAATATTAATTCCGGGGAAGATTAAAGCTTTCATAATAATGAAATCACGACTGTTGCTTTTCTTCTCCGATAAACTAACTTCAAATTTGTTTGCTTGTGTATCAATAGAAGTAAAGTCAAACTTTAATCCCAGCTTTTCAATCTCCGCAGGCACTGTTATTTTTTCATTTCCACGAATGATAAATAAAGGCTCAATGAAATAATCTTTTTTGTTGATGTCTGTTACCTTTAACTTTAGACCTAATGCAATATCATTTTCGTTTAACGCATTTGCTTTTTTATCAACTGCTTTATCAATTTCAAGAAGTACAAATAAACTGTTGCTAACTACAATCGTATCTCCAACCGCTAATAAATGTTTCTTAGGCTCTTTGTATCCTTTTTCATCTACCTGATTTTTGTTTTCCATCTCGGCATACGTAACGTGTGTGTAGATGTCTTTTTCTATAAAATGTCGAGTGGCAGGCTCACTTACATTTCCCATTCGCTCATTCAATTGAATAAATGGCTTCAAAGAAAATTCTTTCGTAAAGCCACCGGCGTTATGATTGGCTTTTAAATACTCTACTTCGTAGTATTGATGTATTCCTTCTTTCTCTTTTCCTTTATAAGTTACATAGTATTCTCCCATCGCAAGAGTATCACCTTGATATAAAAGAATGTTTTCTTTATTCGGAAAGTCTTTTCCTAAATCAACATTCAATCTGTTCTCACTGATAATTTCTTTTTTAGCGTTGGATACTAAAGCTCCTAATAAAATCAAACCTATTCCAACATGCGCAACGCTACCTCCTGAAAAATTAAACTTCCCTTTTAGTACGCGAATTAAATAATCAAGATTAGCTAATATCGCCCACAACGATGTCATGAAAAGAATAATGTGTTGTATTCTTGCAAATCCTACGCTAATTTGAAATACAATAGTTACAACAAGTGCAATGATAAAAGATAACGCAAGTTTTTTTGCAACCGATTTCCAATCCGATTGTTTCCATTTAAAAAACTGACTAACAGCAATGAGTAATGCAATAATTGCTGCTAATGGTGTTTGCCATGAATTGTAAAAATCGATAGCATCTACTGGCGGTGCCATCTTTAATCCGAAGACTTTATTAATAACTGGAATGGATGTAGTGAAAGTTATTTGTATCGCTGAAATTAATAACACTAACATTCCCATAAATACCCAAAACTCACGACTACTCAAGGCTTCATCTTCTGTAGGATTACTAATTGCTTTTCGATGCACAATTAATAATACGATGGTCAGCACAATGAAAAATAGCATGTATAAAAGTAACTGACCTGTCATTCCTAAATTCGTAAAGGCATGTACCGATGTCTCTCCTAATATTCCACTGCGAGTTAAAAACGTGGAGTATAGTATTAGAATGAACGATGCTGCCAATAACATTACAGCAGTAAATAATGATGTTCCATTCTTTTTGTAAATTAACATCACATGCGCACCACCAACTAACGTTAACCAAGGTACGAGCGATGCATTTTCAACAGGGTCCCATGCCCAGAAGCCTCCAAAGCTTAATGCTTCGTAAGCCCATGCACCACCCATTAAAATTCCTATTCCTAATATTGCAATTCCGAAGAAGGTCCACGGCAATGCAGGCTTTACCCACTCACGATACTGACGAGTAACTAATCCACCCATCGCAAAAGCAAAAGGAATTGCAGTGGCAGCAAATCCTAAAAACAAAGTAGGAGGGTGAATGACCATCCAATAGTTTTGTAATAACGGATTCAATCCACGACCATCTTTCAACTTTGCCAAATAATCAGGCATGTGAATGAAAGGCAGATTGGCAAAATCAGGATGATTACGAAGTAAGATAAAAGGGTTAGATCCAATTTTAATATCACCAAATTGCAATCCCAATAACATCGAAGCTAAAAACACCTGGATCATCATAATGAACATCATGGTTGGTGCTTCCCATTTTTTTCCTTTCCAAACTAACAAGATAGATAATACTACATGCCATACTGTCCAAATTAGAAAACTTCCTTCTTGTCCTTCCCACAAACAAGCCCACATATATTTTTCTGGCAACGTTGTACTTGAATGTTGCCACACATAATAGTATTCAAAATAATGCGATTGAATTAAATAAAACAACAAAGAAATAATTCCGAATACGCTGCAAGCGTGAATGAAAAAACTAAAGCGAGCTAATTTATTCCAGGATAATGATTCTTCTTCTTTGCGGTATACTTGAAAAGCATACGACAACATAGCAACAATGGAAGCCGTAAATGATAAAACAACAAACGCGTTCCCGATTTTTCCGAACATTAAATGTTCGTTTAAGTACTGTATTCCCATCAATGTTATCTTATATTATTGCGGTCTTTGCGAACCATTACTCCATTCTCCACCTTCTTCTTCTCCTGTTTTATTGTACTTCGAAGGACATTTCATCAATACTTGTGATGCAATAAAATCTCCTCCTTTCATTTTACCAACAACTACAATTCGTTCAGCCTTTTCAAAGTCTTGCGGCTTTGTTCCGTTGTATAAAACTTTCTTTTCTGTTCCGATGGTATCTGTCATGAAAAAGCCAAATACGTTCGCATCTTTCTCCGGATTATAAATAAAGTCTTTATCTAAATTAACTTTACCAATCACATGATAAGTGCGGTCAGGATTTTCACTCGCTGTTTGAAAGCTTACATAGGTCCCTGATTCACTTACAGTGCTTATAATCACACCGAGTAAAATAGCAATCAGAACAATTAAAGCTATGTGTATTTTTTTCATTTCGATTGTTGAATCAAAAGTGTTTTATTTCTGATTTATTTTTTCTTCGAGCTTTGTCACTTTTCTATCAATCATAATAACATATACTGAAAGAATTGTGATAACGATTGCTGCAACGATAGCCACCACATAAATTTTTCCATTCGCTCTTAATGCATCCGCCATTTCAACCTGGTTAGCATCTTGAGCATGCGCTGAAACTAATACAAACAGAAACAGAAGGGAAAGAATAATTGTTTTTTTCATAATTAATTTTCTTCAGTGATTTCTTTTATTCTTCGGATACGAACTTTTAAACTCATGAGCCATGTTCCTAATAAACACCATCCAATAACAGCCGGATAAAATACCATGCGCATATCAGAATCAAGATCGTACTTGTTAAAACCAGGATTTCCACCTTTGCCTGGATGAAGCGAGTTGTACATTTTAGGAATTACCATGATGAATACAAACATCATCACAAAGGCAAAAATTGCATAGACGCCAGCTATTTTCGCTTTCTTGTTTTCATCAGGAATTGCATTTCTAAGAATGAAATAAGCTGCATACATTAAAATTGTGGCAGCAGTTCCGTTTAATTGCGGATCATTTGTCCAAGGAGCTCCCCACGTATAATTCGCCCAAACCATTCCTGTAATTAATCCAGCTGCAGAGAATACCATTGCCATTTTGCCTGATTCTTCCGCAACTAAATCATCATACTTATTTAAACTACTTAAATACTTGATAGAATAAATTGCATTAATGAGCATCATTAACATCATAGCCATCCACATGGTAACATGGAAATACAGATTTCTTATGGTCTCATGCAAGACAACCATCGCTGGAACGTTGCCAATAAATCCATAATAACAAGTATAAACCAAGCATATGATGGCAATGATTTTCCACCACCATGCACGTGCAATTTTATTTTTATTAAACGAGTCCATTTTATTCACGCCAAAGATAAGGAAACAGCAAGTAGGATAGGAGTACGGTAATTAAATTTAAACTGATTAGTACAATGAACAATTGTTGATTGACCATCCAATCGAAACCGTTAATCGCATTCATCGAACATTGGATAATTATACTCAAGAGAGGAAAAAGTAAAGGGAATCCTAAAATAGCGAGTAAGGCCGCATTATTATTTGCTTTGGAAACAATTCCTGCTACCATGGTTAGTACAGTAGATAATCCAATAGAGCCGAGTAAAATGCTTAATAGGTACTGGCATAGTTGATCAATTTCAATTGGAAATACAATCTGAAAAATAAAAAAGTTAATCAGCGATAATCCACTAAGCAACATAAGATTGTAGATAATCTTTGCTATTATAAGTTGCTTTGGAGAAAGCATGCTATAATAAAAAAGCTGAAGTCCTTTAGAGTCTTGTAAAAAGCTTTTAGCAATCGCATTTGTTGATGCAAATAGCATAATCAGCCAAAACAAGGAATTCCATGTGGTTAAATCGATAGTTTGTTGAAATGCTAAATATGTCACGAAAATACTTGCAAGCGAATAAATGAGCAGGGCAGTAATGGACTGTTTATTTTTCCATTCAAGCCTTGCTTCTAAAAGCACTAATTGAACAACTTTATTCGTAAATGACATCTAAATGCAAAGGTGCTATTTAATTTAATAATATTGTAAAAAAATAGACTTGAATAAGCGAAACTTTTAAGCAATTGGGTTTGTTAAACTAGTCTAAATAATTTGCTTAATTTTCAAATATGATAAAGCTTGATATCTTAGCCTTTGGAGCGCATCCTGACGACGTTGAGTTAGGTGCAGGAGGTACTATAGCCTTGGAAGTGGCCAACGGGAAAAAAGTTGGAATTATCGACTTAACACGAGGGGAATTGGGGTCAAGAGGAAGCGCTGATATCCGAGATAATGAAGCAATTGAAAGTGCTCGAATTTTAGGTGTTGAAATGCGTCTGAATCTGGGACTTAAAGATGGATTCTTTTTGGATAACGAGGTTAATCAGCTTGAAGTGATAAAGTGGATTCGTTATTTCAAGCCTGAGGTTGTTTTATGCAATGTGGTAAGTGATCGTCATCCTGACCATGCAAAAGGAAGTAAACTGGTTTCTACTGCATGCTTCTTATCAGGATTAAGGAAGATTGAAACACATTACGAAGGAATAGAACAACAAGAGTGGAGACCAAAGGCCGTTTATCATTACATACAAGACCATTATCATAAGCCTGACTTTGTTGTTGACGTAGAAAAATTTGTTGATCAAAAATTATCGGCAATTGGTGCTTTTAAGAGTCAGTTTTATACACTTGATCAGGATCAGAACGAACCGCAGACAATAATTTCTACCAAAGCATTTATGGACTTTGTAGAGGCTCGAGGACTTGATTTCGGTCGACCGATTAATTCTCGTTTTGGAGAAGGTTTTTTAATTGAAAGATCGATCGGCGTTGATTCATTATTCAAAATTAAATAACTAGTTTTTTTAAAGTATTGCCAATAAAAAACCCTGTAGTATTTAACTACAGGGTTTTTTGATATTAGTAATATCCTAATTACTTAACCATTAAAGTACGAGTTAATTTCTCAGCACCTACAGTTACAGAGTAAGTATATAATCCTGCGTTGAAACCAGCAAGATCTAAAGTGATTACGTTAGAACCAGCGTTTAAGTTATTTAAAGTTTCAGTTTTAACTAATTTACCTAATACATTATACAACTCAACTGTTACATTAGAGTTAGCATTTAAATTTAATTCAAAACGAGTTGTACCGTTAACTGGGTTAGGGTAGTTTTGGCTCATTGAGAATGAATTTGAAGTAGCAACTTCAGAAACACCAACTGGATTTGTCCAAGAAACGAAGATGATATCGTTAGTTGAAGTGTTTTGAGGACCATAAACTGAAGTATTGTTTACGAAATACTCAGGGCAAGGATCACGTTGGTAAACGACACTAATTGCATTACCATTGTTTTTAGCGATTGATGGCCAAACACCTTCTTGGTATTCACCGTCACCACCTTGAGCAGCTGAAGGAACTAAATCTTCTGGTGTAGACCAAGTCGCTCCCATATCTGTTGAGTAAGTTAAGAAAATGTGACGTAATGCAGCATTATAGTTAATAGTATCTGTCGCTTCAGAAACTGAAGAATATACTAGGAATACATTGTTGTTTCCGTCAAATCCGATTTGTGGATGAATTGTTAAACCACCATTTCCATAACGTCCAAATGAAAGATCAGTTCCGTTACCAGCAGGTAACGTAAATTGACCGTCACCATTTTGGTCAACTAAACCAGCAACTTCAGCTGGAGCTGACATACCTTCATTCCAGTACATGATACCAGAAGTTGTTAAGAAGATTCCTAATGAAGTACCAGCAGTTGTATCATCATCTAAACAACGCATTAAGCTCCAAGTTGCGTGAACAGATCCGTTGTTGTCTAATGTTACATTTATATCACCAGCATTCGATAAGATAGTATCAGCTACGCCGTCACCGTCAACATCAGAAGTAAGTGGTGCATAATCAAAAGCAGTGTTATAAGCCGCGATAGGAGCAGCTTCGATAATTGTTTTTGTCCAAGTTGTTCCGTTGTCAGTAGATTTCCACATAACAACATCACACATAAGGTCACAAGCAGCAACAACTACAGTGTTACCACTGCAATCAATGCTATAGTTTTCTGCACTGAAACCAGCATAGAAAGATGAATCGCAACCAGGTAATACAACGTGTTGAATATCCCAAGTAAGGCCACCGTCTTGTGAACGAGAATAAGTTAAAGGACCATTTTGGCCTAAGATTGGAGTTGTTCCTGAACCTTGAGAGTTTACGATAGCATGAACAGAGTTTCCATTAGGTCCGCCAGTTGCTAATCTCCACCAGATATCCGAACCTGGAGTTGTTCCACCTGTTGGAGTGTAAGCTGTCCAAGCACCTGTTCCCTTAGTTCTTTTCATAAGGTATCCGGCACCAGCACCCGTGTGTGATAATGTATACTCATTACCACCTGATACTGCCATGTTAGCAAATCCAGTACGAGTTGCACCTTCTAAACGAGCTGTTGGCAAAGCACCCCAAGCAGTTCCATCAAAGTAGTTGTAACCAGTACCACGATCAGGGTATCCAGATTGGTTAGCTGAGAATGTCCAAGCTGCAGAGAAAGTTCCGTCACCATTGTTAACGATACGACGAGCTGGTCCACGGTTAGATTGTAAATCATACAATGTGTTACCAATTACAAACTCAGTTTGAGTTGCACTTGTTCTGTACGATTGAGAAACGCTTGCTGACGGTGCAGCAGGTACGCGAACTGGTGTGTAGTTGTCGATGCCAGTTGTTTGCATTTGTGCCTTAGCCACTTTATTGTAACGGCTCGCATTCTTTAAGGTAACTTTGTTACCAGCGCGATTTTGAGCTGAAACAGAAAGTGCTACTGTTAATGCGATTCCGCAAAGTAGTAGTTTTTTCATGTTAAATGGTTTTTTAGTTATTGATTGTTAATTGTAAATAATTTTTTTTGTTTTTTCGAGTAGTAAAAACCCTCGACCGACAAATCTAATAGTTTTTAGTTTATTACCAAGTAAAAACAAGGATTTTTACCTACAGAAGTTTTCAACAAAAAAATAAAGGAAAATAGTAATTATCGTAAAAATAAACCACTTCGATATATTGGTATATAGTTGAAAATCAATTCCGAGTGTTTTTAAACGATATGTCAAAATCACTTTCTCGCTTAGGAATGCAATCACCGTTCCATAAGCAATACCAATCATCCCGAATTGCCACATTAAAACTATGCTTGAAACAAAATTTATAGCAATTTCCCAATAAGACGTTTTAAGGATTATATCGCTGCGTTTTAATGCTAATATGACAGATTGGGGAAATATCATTCTGCTGATGATAAGCAACAGATAAATATTAAATATACTAGCACTTTGAACGAAGGTAGCACTGAAAATTAGGGGATATAAAAATTTACTGCACAGCAAAAAGATCCATGTAATCGGAAATAATACATTCATTAATCTTGTGCTCTGTTGCTTTAGTTCCTCCAATGCTAAATGCTGATTTTCTTGTTTTGCAATCTGGCTTACCATGGCAAGACTTAAGGAATTCGCCAACAATAATGATAATGGAAATTCTTTTGCTCCGTATTTGAAAATAGCGAAGGCTTCATTTCCGAAAAAATGTATCACTAAAAAGCTATCGATGTAGTCGGCTGATCCACTAATTAGTAATCCGAATATTAACGGACTGCATGCTTTTAAAAATGGCCAATCAGGAGTAAAACGAAAATTGATTTTTTCAAATCGCAAATTGTAAAGCAACACAAGCGTTTTCCATAATGAAATTGCTACAAGCGCCAACGCAAAGTTCTTTGAATTAGGTACGGTTAATACAACAATTGTTATTGCTAAAATCTGAATACAAAAATTGCCAATTGCATAGAGCGTTAACTTGTTAGTGTTTTCTTTTATAAGATAGTAATGTTCATTGAAAAATGTTAGTGTGTTAAGCAACAAATAAACTCCAATTAAAATAATTGTTGGGTAGCCGAAATTTAACGACTTGTCAAAAATGAGTAAATACAAGACTGCAATAACAGACGAAATTATTCCAAGAAAAAACTGGCTACTAATTGTTTTACTTAATAGTCCTTTTTTGTCGGACTCATGATGATAACTGGTAAGTAATGTTTGATAAATCCCACCAATCCAAAAGAAACTTACTAGTCCTCCTAAAAACAATATGAATTCATATTGACCTATAATCGGTAATGCAACTCCAAATTTTGCCAGTATGACTCCAGAAAGAAACAATCCAGCGTATCTCGCAACCTGAAAGAACTGCAGATAATTAGCAATAGTTAATTTGTTGAATAGTTGCTTCACTTATTTATTTTTAATTCTTAATGAATTACCAATTACAATTACATCTGATAATCCCATCGATAAAGAAGCTATCATTGGATGCAATAAACCTGTTGCAGCAAATGGAATAGCAATGATATTATAAATGAAAGCCCAAAATAAATTTTGTCTGATAATTTTATTGGTGAATTGGGATAGCACTTTGATCTTTTTCAAACCTTCTAACGGTTTTTTTGTCATTAAAATAATTTCACCACTGTTGATAGCTATCGAACTTCCATCTCCTATTGCTAAACTCAAATTCGCTAAACTTAACGCAGCAGCATCGTTGATTCCATCTCCAATCATAGCAACTGCATGTGATTTCGATTTTCGCTCAATATATTCAGCTTTTTCCTGAGGTAATTGCTGAGCTAAATAATAATCTATTCCAAGTTCTTTTGCAATCGATTCACAACGTTCAGAAGTATCACCACTAAGTATAGTGGTTTTTATTTTTTCTGACTTTAACCATTCAATTACTTCTTTCGCCTCTTGCCTTATTTCATCTTTTAATTCGATAAAAGCTAACAGCTCTTTGTTTTTGAATAAATACACCTGGAATTTTGAGTCAGTAATTACAGGAGCAAATTTACCACTTCCTAAATAGTATTCATTGCCATCTTTATCCTTCGCAAATATTCCCTTGCCTTTGATTTCCTGAACTTCATGAAATGCGATAGATGCATTCGCTAAATCAGAATTCTCAAGATGTGCTATAATCGATTTGGCTATCGGGTGACTCGAATATTGTTCGAGCGAAAATAATATTCGTGGGGTTAATACATCGTCGTTAGTATAATTAATTGTTTCGATTTTAAACTTTCCGGTAGTAAGCGTTCCGGTTTTGTCAAATACAATTTCTTCTATTTTTTGAATTTTATCAAATACATCACCACCTTTAATTAACATTCCTTTTTTTGCAGCATTGCCAATACTTACAGCTACAGCGGTAGGGATAGCTAATCCCATTGCACAAGGACAAGAAATGACTAATACTGCAATCGCTCTTAACATCGAATTGGTTGTAGAAACATCAAATAAAAAATGATTAATAATAAAAGTGATTATTGAAATCCCAATCACTGAAGGAACAAAAACTAAACTGACTTTATCGCTTAACTTTTGAATAGATGGTTTTTTGAATGTTGATTTTTTTACGAGATCAATCATACTTGAAAGGGAAGTGTCATTTCCACATTTTTCTACAATGAATTTGATAGATCCTTCCAACAAAATAGTTCCAGCTAAAACTTTATCATTAACTGATTTTGATTCTGGTATCGATTCGCCAGTTAATGCAGACGCGTCTACTAACCCATATCCTTCGTAGATCAAACCATCAGCAGGAATTTTATCACCTGAGTTTACTAATATTAAATCATTCGGATTCAATAAATCGATTTCTATTTCTACTGATCCTTCATTATTGCTATACGCATTTGTTATTCGTCTTGCTTTTGAGGGCTGCATTTTAATTAATGCCGAAATAGAAGAGTTGGTTCGTTTCAAACTTTTTTCTTCAATCAAGTTTCCTATTAATACAAATGTGATTATGGATGCTGTTGTTTCAAAGAAATTATACTTCATCCATTCCTCGTGTGAAACAGCGAGTAAATAGCCCGCTATACTATAAATGTATGAGGTGATTGCGCCCATCATAATTAGTACATCCATATTCGGACGTAATTGTAGCATTGATCCTAAAGCGCTTTTTCCAAAGTGATGAAGTCCTGTTATTAAAACAACAGATGACAATATTATTTGAAATAAAAAACAATGTGTCCAACCTTCATTAAAAATCATGGTAGACCAAAGTGGAATCGTAAAAATTAATGCGAGTATTGTCTTTATGAAAAGTGGAGAGTATTTCTTTTCATCGTGACCTTCTATTTTAATTCCTGAAGCATTATAACCTAATTTGTTAATTTCATTAATAACAAAATCGGTTTGTTGTTCTCCAACCGTCTCAAATTCTACCTCACCGCTGTCGTAAAATACATGTACACCTCTGATTCCTTTACTTGTTAAGTGTCTGTCAATGCCCTGAGCACAACTTGAACAGGTCATTCCTTTAACTGATAAAGTAGTTTTATTTGACATGTAGCAAATGTAGCACTTCAACCTTTAATATTATGAAATCAGCAGGTTCTAGAATTTATTTTTAGCAATTTGCTTTAATTAAAAATAAAATTTTAATTTTGCACCCACTTACGGTGATTGTAGCTCAGTTGGTTAGAGCGCCTGATTGTGGTTCAGGAGGTCGAGGGTTCGAGACCCTTCATTCACCCTTAAAGGTCCTGTAAATCAGGGCCTTTTTTATTTTATCGACTACGCAAATTCATTTGTTTTAAGCTTTTTTAATGGCTTGATAATACCTAAATTTGCACACCCAAAAAAATCTATTATGTCAGCAACAAATACAAATTCTGATTTAATGCAGAACTATGATCGTCAACTAGGCGATTGGATTGAATCAGAAAAATCCGCAATTGAGTTAATCCATATTATTGGTAATTTATGGTTTAATAAGTCTATTGAATTGGTGATTTTTAGAAATCAATTAGTAGATAGAAGTGCAAGTCAAATCATGAACTTACATCAATATGCTCATGATTTTGTAAAAAAACCAATTCATGTCAAAGATACTTTGGCAATTGCCCGTGCAATTCTAGAAATGGATATAGCTCCATCAAAAATTGATGTAGGTAAATTGGCTTTCGAGTGGGATCATGAAAAAGCAGGAAGTGATTTACAATCTTTTTTGAATAACAAGTTAGTCGATTTTATTGGACTTGATAAAAAACAATTAGTGCCTCGTGATATCGTGTTATACGGTTTTGGACGTATCGGACGTATCCTTGCGCGTGAGTTAGTAGCTCAAGCAGGAAAAGGGGAACAGCTTCGTTTAAAAGCGATTGTTGTGCGTAGTCGTTCAGAAGATGATTTATCAAAGCGTGCGGAGTTATTAAGAAATGATTCAGTTCACGGACCATTCCCAGGAACTGTTATAGAAGACAAAGAAAAGAATGCTTTAATCGTAAATGGTCATACCATTTTTGTAATTGATGCTAAGAATCCTGAAGACATCGACTACACGACATATGGAATCAATAATGCCTTATTAATTGATAATACTGGTGCTTCAAGAGATCGTGCTGGTTTATCAAAACATCTTTCTGCTAAAGGCGTTGATAAAGTATTATTGACGGCTCCAGGAAAAGGTGATATTCCAAATGTAGTGTATGGTGTTAATCAAAAGAATCATGCAGCTGACGAGAAAATATTCTCTGCAGCTTCATGTACAACAAATGCAATTGTTCCGGTTTTAGAGGTGATTGAAAAAACGTTAGGCATTGAAAGAGGTCATATTGAAACCATTCACTCTTATACTAATGACCAGAATTTATTAGATAACTATCATAGCAAATACCGTCGTGGAAGATCAGCTGCGATGAATATGGTTATTACTGAAACCGGAGCTGACAAAGCTGTAACTAAGGTTATTCCTCAGTTGGATGGTAAGCTTACTGGTAATTCAGTGCGTGTACCGACACCTGATGTATCATTAGCGATTTTAAACCTTACCGTTAATAAGGAAGTTACTAAAGAAATGGTAAACGATATTTTAAAAGATGCTGCATTAAATGGAGCATTAGTAGAGCAGATTCAATTTATGCAGAGCAATGAGCTTGTATCTAGCGATCTTATCGGTAATCCGTGTGCATCAATCGTAGATAGTCCTGCAACAATTATATCGAAAGATAAAAAAGCAATGGTGCTTTATATCTGGTATGATAACGAATATGGATATAGCCGTCAGGTATTACGTTTTGCTAAATATTTAGCTGATGTTATTCGATTAACTTACTATTAAAATTTATTAGCATAAAAAGGAAAGGCTCATCATTCGATGAGCCTTTTTTTATTCTTCTCCTAAAAAGGATTTTAAATGTTGTGATGTACTTCTCAGTCGTAATTTTTTAAGTGCTTTTTCTTTTATCTGTCGAACGCGCTCACGTGATAAATCATATTTTTCCCCAATCTCTTCTAAAGTGTATGGCTCTTCTGATTCTAAACCAAAAAACAAGGAAATAACATCTCTTTCTTTTTCATCTAAGATATTTAGTGATCGCTCAATCTCTTTCTTAAGAGAATGATTCATCATAATCGTATCGGCTTGTTCTACTTCTTTATTTTGAAGCACATCGAGTAGGGAATTGTCTTCCCCGTTTAACAAAGGTGCATCAACACTAATCTGACGAGTAGAAATTCTGAATGCATCAGAAATTTTATCTACAGTCAAGTCAGTAATTTCAGCAAGCTCTTCTAATGATGGTTCACGTTCGTATTCTTGTTCTAATTTGGTAAATGCTTTATTGATTTTTGTTAAAGATCCTAATTGATTTACTGGAAGTCTAACAATTCTTGCATGCTCTGAAATGGCTTGCATTATACTTTGACGAATCCACCATACCGCGTAGGAAATAAATTTGAATCCTCTTGTTTCATCAAATCGTTTAGCAGCTTTAATTAATCCTAAATTACCTTCATTAATTAAATCGGGTAGGGTGAGTCCTTGATTTTGATATTGCTTTGCAACAGAAACTACAAATCTAAGATTGGCTCTTGTTAAACGATCCAACGCAGCTTCATCGCCTTCCCGAATTTTTTTAGCCAAAACAATTTCTTCGTCAGGAGAAATCATTTCTTCCTTAGAAATGTCAGATAAATATTTTTCGAGAGATGCACTATCTCTGCTGGTAATCGACTTAGTAATTTTCAGTTGTCTCATATTCGTATCATCATTAAACTGAAAATTGTTGGCTCTGTGAATCGGTATTGTAAAGGACCGACTTAACAAATTTAAAATAATTTCTGACAAATAAAAAAGGCGAAAGAAAAATCTTCCGCCTTTTTAACCAACAAACCTAAAATGAAAACTTAACTATAATCCAAATCCGTAATATGCTTTCATGCCGTTCGCATAAACACCTTCC
>JBKCGZ010000052.1:0-3117 GCA_046303115.1 Bacteroidota bacterium
AAACTGTTGAGTACTTGCATGCGCATTAATCTCTTTCCACATTGCACCCCAATGCTGTTTACTCATCATACCCGCCAACAAGCGATAATAACCATGCATATAGCCGCCTAAGCTCTCATCTGAACCTTGTCCATCAAGTAATACCTTTACGCCATGCTGACTCGCTAATTGCATTACAAAATACTGTGAAATGGGTGATGAACCCGCTAATGGAACATCTGCAAAATAAATTGCTTTGTCAAATGCATTGGCAATATCATCATCAGATGGAGAAAAATAATAGGGCTCTACTGATGGATATTTGTTAATCACTTCCTTTACCCACTTGCGTTCATCAACTGCACCTTCTCCCTCGTAAAACACATTGAATGCTTTAATTTTTTTATCAGGATAAAGCGTGCCAACAACAGAAGCAATTGTTGAACTATCTAACCCGCCACTCAAACAACAACCCACTTCAACATCACTACGCATGTGCAATTGAATACTATTAAATAGTAAATCTTTCAACTGACTTACATTCTCTGCATACGATTGCTTATTCGTTTGTATAGGATTTATATCCCACCAAGTATTGACCTTGATTTTCCCTTGCTCATAAATTAGATTACATCCAGCAGGTAACGACTCAATCGAATTAAAATAAGTGGAAGATGGCAAATGATTCCATCCTAATTGAAGTCCCATTGCAACATGATCTTCATTTAAGTCGGATGAAAAAACATTCGTTTGCTTTAATGCCTTTATTTCAGAAGCAAAATAAAATTTAGTGCCTGAATGGATATAATAAAAAGGTTTAATGCCAAATCGGTCACGAGAACAAAACAACTTCTTTGCATCATTATCCCAAAGTGCAAATGCCCACATCCCAACAAAATAATCAACACATCCTTCACCCCACTCCTGATACGCTGATAAAATTACTTCTGTATCTGTACCCGTTTTAAAAGCATACCCTTTCTTCTTTAATTCTTCTCTTACTTCGAGATAATTATAAATTTCTCCATTAAACACAATCGAGAAATTATTAAAGTGCATTGGTTGCTTTCCATCTTCGGATAAATCTAAAATAGAAAGACGATTATGTCCGAGTGCTAATTCATCGTGATACCATGCACCGCGTGCATCAGGACCTCTATGCGCAATCGATACCAACATTTTTTCAAGCACTGCATTTCGTTCAGCGCCATTCAATGAAGTATCAACAAAACCTGCTATTCCGCACATAGTTTATGAATTAAAAATTATTGATGAAAGTTGTTGTGTTAATTCCTTGCGTGTATACTTCGAAACTTCCGCTTGATTTATTAAATGACGATTATCCTGATTAATCTCGTTTAACACCCATTCTTGTAATTGCTTTTTATCTGTACGATTAAACATTTCTCCGGCATTACAACTCCTGATGATCGTAGCTGCATCCCCGTTAGATGGACCGATTCCAACGATTCTTTTTTTAGCTCCTAAATACTCGAATAGTTTTCCCGTCAAAATACCTTCTGCACCTGGCGCATCTGGAATGACTAATAACAAAAGATTAGTCTGCTTCATAAACTTCACCGCATCTTGATGCTTTACATGTCCAATAAACTCAGCAGAAATATTTAAAGTCTGAAGTTGCTCTTTAATATGTTGCGGCACACTACCCACAAAACGAAAAACTAAATTGTTCAAATTATTTGCACTAATCAATTTAGACAATGATTCAAAAAATACTGTTGGCTTATAGGAGTCAGCCATAGTGCCTACGTAGGTAATGTAAAACTTATCTTCACTTTTAATTTCTTCTTTTGCAAAATCATTCTCATCAAATCCATTCGGCAACACATGAATTTTATCGACGTTTATTTTAAGCGATTTCTCTGCAAAAGCATATTTAATGTAATTACTCACTACCAAAATAGAATCAGCCCTTTCAAGGACTTTCTTTTCTAATGCTAAATCTTTTTTCTTAGCCCAGTTGGTATGCAATAATTCTTTGTAGTAATAAATATCTGTCCACGGATCACGTAAATCAGCCACCCATTTCAAATGAGGAAATTCCTTTTTTAATTTCAATCCGATTAACTGCGAACTATGAGGCGGAGAAGAAATTAGTATTGTATCAATTTGATGTGCTTGAATTAATTCTGATGCTTTTTGAACAGCGTATTTAATCCACCCTATTCTTGCATCTGGAATAAAGAAATTACCTCGAATCCATTTTAATGCATCCTGAAAGAAAGAAGATTTCTTCTGATTAGTAAATCCGCCGTAAGGCACTTTATCTTTTCCCGCTACTGCAGATAAAATATTTAATGCTTCGAATGACTTTGTGTAAGTGACATTCAAAGTGGATGGAACAATTGATTTTAAAGATTCATCAATAACGGGATAACTTGCGTAAGCAGGATCAACCGTAAGCACATAGAGTATACAGTTATAATCACCTAAGTATTTGGCAAAATGAAGTGTACGCTGAACTCCTGCTCCTCCACTGGGTGGCCAATAATACGTTATGATGAGAACCTTTTTCAATTTAGCTTTTTGCGTCTGTCGACTTTCCTTTAAACTCCATAAACACCGCTACACCTAACAACACTAGCAACATCATTGAACCTGCTAACGCCATTTTCTCTCCTTGCTCATAAACAGCTGGTTCAAATTTGAATTCGACTTTATGTTTACCCGCAGGAATCTTCAATCCTCTTAAAACATAATTCAAGCGAATATGATCTGTAAGTTTTCCATCGATGTAGGCATTCCAACCTGCAGTATAATGTATTTCAGAAAATACTGCTAATCGATCTGCACTTGAACTTGAATTGTAAGTCAACTGCATTGGTGAGTATCCGTTTTCAGCTAACGCAATTGTTGCTGTTGAATCCACTACATTCTGACTTAACCCACTAACGCTATTGGCATAACGCTGATCGATTACAGCAGTAGTTTTAAAGTCGAGCGAATCCATTTCTTTCATTTCCGCATCAGCATTCGGAACAATCTTCAAATTCTGAACAAACAATGCATTTCCTAAATCTTCTGGATTTTGTTGCAACATCGGCTGACCTGTTTGCTGATTCGTAAAGATGATATACTTCGCATTCAGCATATTCCACACACGTTGATTGCCTTTTG
>JBKCGZ010000053.1:0-14350 GCA_046303115.1 Bacteroidota bacterium
ATGATGACTGCTACGATTGATATTAAAATGGTGAATGATTATGCAAACCCAATCAACTTAGCTGTTTACTTCGCAGAAGACAGTATCGTTTCTCCTCAAAAGAATGGAAGTGTTGATGTGTTAAATTATATTCATCGTCATGTTTTGAGAGGATCTTTCTCAGGAACTTTTGGAGAAACACTTGGTAACAGCGCAACAGCCGGGCAGGAAATAAACAGAACATATTCCACTAAATTAAAGCCTACTAATGCGAATGTAAACCAGGTATATATATATGCTATCCTTTTTGATAATGTTACTCGTGAAGTTATTCAGGTAGAAGAAAAGAAACTGATTCCTTAATTGTAATTAATAAATTAAAATGATAAGCCTCTTCAACCGAAGGGGCTTTTTTTATGAATTAACAATAGGCTGTTAATTGCTAAACGTTTGTAAACGGATAATGGGATTTTGAGAAAATAGCTTTGCCTCATCAGTTCATCAATTTAAATATCCTTTCAAAAAACAAAAACATGAAAAAACAAATCTTAACACTGATCATGATGCTATCAATCATGAACACGCTTCCAACAAATGCAGAAGCAACAAATCAAACAACAACTTGTGTTCGTCCTCCAAAGATTCACATTGTAATTGTAATGGGCAAGCCAAAATATGATTGCGAAGTATATCCAGGAATTTGCGTATTTCTATATGGAACCATTGATAGAACAAATCCTTTATCTGCAGGCTCCTATGCATCCTATGAAAACAACACACTGCAAATTGAAATCATGAAAAATGAGATCAGTGAGACACTCAATAAAAAATTGCAAGAAGACTCAACATTTGATTTAGAAAACGAATATGAAATTCCTGATGATATGAGCAGAGACTTAGGAAGCGAAACGAATATTATATTATCTCCAGGTAGTTATGAAATACAGGATAACGGCGACAGTTATTTGATGAATATACACTGCCGATAAAATAATTTCAGGCCCGTAAGCTTGAATTTTGTTGTTGTCACCCCCGGGGGCTGAGCCCGTAAGCTCTCCCCCTCCTTTATATAAATTAATATGAAAAATTTAATTATCATAATAGCCATAGTGTTATTTTCTAGCTGCACTAAAATAATCATGCATGCTAACGGATTTAAAACGCCGCGTTATGAATCAGCAGAAAGAATACAATCATTTGCTAAATCGAATGAAATAAACGAAGAGAATATGGTCTTATTAAAAGATACGAATGAACTAAAACAAACACTTCGACTATTTTCCAATTCTCCAGGAATCATCATTGCAGATTCAAGCTGGAATCGATTAAATTTTCAGAATAAAAAAGAAAATTGCTCAGCACCTGTAGAGAATCTTTTAATTTATTTATGCGATACTCATTCGAACACTGTTTTATACAATGATTCTAATTTGAGAATAATTAAATCATTGAGTCATTTTAATAACTTAGAATTTAATAAAATTAATTCTTCTTATTATATATTTTTTTTGTGGAATGTTCCGATGGGCAAAAACTTAAAAAAGATTAAAGCCTGGGATAATATTTTAAAAGAGCATGCTACATGTAATTATAAAACTTTTTGGATTAATTGTGATTACATGGCCGATTGGTATAAAGTAAAACCTGGCAAAAAAATCAGGTATCAATTGGAAAGAAAATAGTTTTATCAATAATTGCTTTTAACTGAACTATTTTAATGCATAGTTGTTTCGTAAATTAAGTGTTTAGCTTACCTTTGCGCCTCACAGCCAAAAGCTGAACAAAACACATTACAATTATGGCAAAAGATCGTTATCAAGCGCATGACTACTATTTAATGGATGAATTGCTTACGGATGAGCATAAATTAATCCGTGATGCAGCTCGCGAATGGGTTAAAAGAGATGTATCTCCAATTATTGAAGATTACGCTCAAAAAGCAGAATTCCCTACACAAATCATCAAAGGACTTTCTGAAATAGGAGCTTTTGGTCCTTACATCCCTACCGAATATGGTGGCGGTGGCCTTGATCAAATCTCTTATGGTTTGATTATGCAGGAGATTGAAAGAGGAGATTCTGGCGTTCGTTCTACGGCATCGGTACAGAGTTCATTAGTAATGTATCCAATCTATACATTTGGTTCTGAGGAACAAAGAAAAAAATATCTACCTAAATTAGCTTCAGGAGAATGGATGGGCTGTTTCGGATTAACGGAGCCCGATCATGGATCAAACCCTGCTGGAATGGTTACCAATTTTAAAGATGCGGGTGATCATGTCATTCTGAATGGTGCTAAAATGTGGATTTCAAATGCACCGTTCGCAGATATTGCAGTTGTTTGGGCGAAAGACGACAAGGGTGATATTCGAGGGATAGTTGTTGAGCGAGGAATGGAAGGATTCAGCACACCTGAAACTCATGGTAAGTGGTCATTACGTGCAAGTGCGACTGGGGAATTAGTTTTTGATAACGTGAAAGTTCCAAAGGAAAATATACTGCCAAATGTTAAAGGCCTTAAAGGACCTTTAAGTTGCTTGAATTCTGCGCGTTATGGTATTGCATGGGGTGCGATAGGTGCAGCATTAGATTGTTATGATACAGCATTAAGATATTCTCAAGAGCGTAAACAGTTTGGTCGTCCGATAGGTGGATTTCAATTGCAGCAAAAGAAACTGGCTGAAATGATTACTGAAATCACTAAAGCGCAATTGCTAACGTGGCGGCTAGGAGTTTTAAAGAATGAGAATCGTGCTACTCCAGCTCAGATTTCAATGGCGAAACGAAACAATGTTAACATGGCCATTCAGATTGCAAGAGAGGCTCGTCAGATGTTAGGCGGCATGGGAATTACAGGAGAATATCCAATTATGCGTCACATGATGAACCTTGAAAGTGTTATTACTTACGAAGGAACACATGATATTCACTTATTGATTACAGGAATGGATGTAACAGGATTTAATGCATTTACATAATATTTCGCTCTGATTTACATGATATTAATTTGATTTTTCAGAGTGGGTGTAACCATTTATAATGAGTTCAGTTTAAGTCGTCAGTTTATTTATAGGGGTATTTAAATTTTTCATATGTTTGCCCCACAATTATAAGGTCGTGTGGCCGAGCGGTTAGGCAGAGGTCTGCAAAACCTTGTACAGCGGTTCAAATCCGCTCGCGACCTCAAAAATCCCTGGTTGAATTTAACCGGGGATTTTTATTTTGACATCTTAGATAAAGTCCAATCGGTGTTTTGGCTACTTAAAAAGTATAATTTTAATCCGAATGAGCATTTTTAAATCAAAAAAAAAACTCTTATTTTTCAAGGTAAATCAACTGATTTTTACTTACTTTGATGTCCCTTAAACACCCTTTACAAAATACAACATTACTAATTAGTTTATGAAAAAACTACTACTTGCAGTTTTCTACTGCATAGGTGCATTTTTGATGACCACACAAACTGCATCAGCAACCCACTTAATGGGAGGTAATATGACCTATGAGTATTTAGGACTTAATTCAGGTACTGGATTATACGATTATCGAGTTACATTAAAAATTTATCGATTATGTGATCCAGGTAGTTCTCAATTACCAATTAGTACTTCGTTAGGAGCTTACCAGAATAATCCAGGTAATCCAAATTTAAAGCAAAGAATTGCACTTGCAACACTTAACTTGATATCACAGCAAGCGATCGTACCTCCTAACGCTGGGGCTAGCTGTTCTTTTGCTCCCAATGTTTGTGTTGAGGAAGGCGTTTATCAAACCACCATTTCAGTTCCCGCAAATACAACTGGATATTATTTTATGGCTGATCGTTGCTGTAGAAATAACAACATTGATAATTTAAATAATCCAGGAGCAACTGGCCAAGCTTATTATGCCTATGCTCCAAATCCGACAATTGATAATAATTCTCCAACATTCGCTGTTCCTCCGGTTCCATTTATTTGTGCAAATGATACAGTAAGTATTTTAAATCAGGCTATCGATGTAGATGGTGATTCATTAAGTTATGCTTTTGTTACACCTTACGCTGGTATTTCAAGTTCAGGTTCTCCAAATCCAACGGCACCGACTAACTACACATGGCCAATCCCCACAGTAACTTACGCAACTAATTTTAGTAACACTACTCCATTTGGTTTAAATAGTTATGCAGCAATAGATGCTACAACTGGCTTAGGTGTATATGTTTCTCCTAACCAAGGTTATTATGTAGTAGCAGTTGAAATAAGCGAATATAGAAATGGTGTTTTGATTGGCGTTTCTCGATTAGATATTCAAATCATCGTTATTACTTGTCCTACAAACCCAGCACCTGCTATTTCTTCATCGCAAACAACCTACACAATACAAGAAGGACAAACTTTATGTTTTAATGTTGGCTATACAGACCCAAATGGGGATAGTTTGTTTTTAACTCACACAGGAGATATATTTAATTCAACACTTGTAAATCCAACAGCAACCTTAGCAAATGCCTCAGGTGATTCTGTGGTTAGTTCTCAATTCTGCTGGACCACTTCGTGTAATCAAGGTAGAACAACTCCTTATCAGTTTTCTACATCAGCAACTGATAATGGTTGTCCTGCAAAAGTGACTAACACTGTTTATACCATCAACGTAATAAACACACCAGCACCAACAGTAATGAATGGTCCTGACACCTTGTGTTTAAATGCTGCTACAGGAATTGCTTACTCTGTTGCATCAACATCGGGATATACTTACCAATGGTTGGTAACAAATGGGTCGCAAGTTTCAGGGACAAATACTGCAAGCGCTACAGTTAATTTTACATCATCTGGTTTAGCAACTGTAAGTATAATAGCATTAAATCCATTTGGTTGTCCTTCCGATACATTAACAAAAACTGTATTTATCAAACCACAGCCATCAGCGATTGCGGGTAGTGATGTTTCATTTTGTTCTGGCGGTTCTGCTACTTTAGGGACATCAACAACAAGTGGATATTCTTACTCATGGTCGCCAGCAACGAACTTAAGCAGTGGGTCTATTTCAAATCCTGTTGTTACAATTGGCAATACGGGGACTGCGCCTTCATCAACTACTTATATTTTAACAACAACATTTGATGGTTGTACAAACAAAGATACTGTTGTTGTTACATCAAATCCATTCCCAGTTGCGAATGCAGGAAACAATGCCTCTATTTGTAGTGGATCAAGTGCTCCATTAGGAACATTAGCAACTACAGGCTATACTTATTCTTGGACACCAAGTTCAGGTCTTAGCAATGGATCTATTTCAAATCCTGTTTTCTCATTAACAAATACTGGCAACGTACCTGATACGCTACAATATGTAGTTCTTGTTTCAAACGGATTTTCTTGTAGTACGACCGATACTGTTCAAGTAATTGTTAGGCCAGTACCTACTGCAGTTGCTGGTATTGATACTATCTTCTGTTCTGGAGGAAGTGGAACAATTGGGTCAGTAACTACAAGCGGATACGCTTACAGCTGGTCACCTTCTACAGGATTAACATCACCAACTGGAAGTAGCTCAACAGTTTCACTAACAAACTCAACTACGGCTAATGATACCGTTAGTTATATCTTAACTACTACTTGGTTTGGATGTACAGCAAAAGATACTGTTAAAGTAATCGTGAAGCCTGTACCTACAGCTAACGCTGGAAGCAACTTGTATTTATGCTCTGGCGTAAATGGACAGTTAGGAACAATTTCAACAAGTGGTTATAATTATACTTGGACACCTGCCACGGGATTAAGTAACCCTAATGTGTCTAATCCAATAGTTTCTTTAACGAATAATGGTATTACTACAGATACAACATTCTATTATTTAAATACTGACTTAGCAGGTTGCCAGAATTATGACACCGTTCGCGTTGTTATTGGCCCAGTACCTACTGCTAATGCTGGATTAAATCAAACAATATGTTCGGGACAAAGTGTGACAATCGGGACGACTGCTACATCAGGTTATACCTATTCATGGTCACCTGCGACTGGATTAAACAGTACTACTCTTTCGGATCCAACATCATCAGCAACTAATTCAGGAAGCTCACCAATTACAATTACGTATTCTGTAATTGCTACATGGTTTGGGTGTAAAGACACTGCAACAGTTGATGTAACTATTAAGCCAGTTCCTGTTTCTGTTGCTGGAAATAATCAATTATTATGTTCAGGAAGTACTGTACAACTTGGAGGAACAACTACTAACGGTTACACCTATGTGTGGACACCTGGAACTAATTTAAATGATAGTTTAATTTCTAATCCTACTTTAACTGACACAACAACTGGATTAACTCCTGACACATTGCTTTATTCAGTAACAACAGAATTAAACGGATGTATCTCTTCAGACACAGTTCAGGTTGTTCTTAGCCCAGTGCCTACAGCTCAAGCTGGAAATGATATTACTTTCTGTTCAGGACAATCAGGCACAATTGGAGACCTTGCAATATCAAATTATAATTATTCATGGTCACCTGCAACTGGATTAGGAAATGCAAGTCAGGCTTCTACATCAGTAACATTAACCAACAATACAACAGCAGTTATAACCAACAATTATATCTTAACTACTAACTTATTTGGTTGTATAGATAATGATACAGTAGCAGTAAATGTTAAACCATTACCTATTTCTGAAGCGGGCGCAGCTGTTTCATCATGTGATGGAGACACTGTAACTATCGGAGCAATTGCTACTAACGGTTACACCTATGTGTGGACACCTGGAGCAGGATTATCTTCCGATACTTCAGCAACTACACAAGTCTACATCAGCAATACAGGTGCAGCAGCATCGACAGTTTACTATACAGTAACTACAACACTTAACGGATGTACTACATCAGATAGCGTAGCGGTAACGTCGAATCCGCTTCCAATTGTTACTGCACAGGCTGCTCCGGCTGCTATTTGTTTCGGACAATCAACGAGCATTACAGCATCGGGCGCAACTTCATACAACTGGGTTGAATTAGCTAACCCTGGTGTTTCTGTTGGAACTGGATCAACATTATCTGTTACTCCACAATCAACAACTACTTATATTGTTGAAGGGACAAGTTCTGTAAATTGTATTAACTATGATACAATTACAATTACTGTTAATCCACTACCGATTGTACAAATCTTATCAGCATCAACAGATTTATGTAATGGCGATACCTTGACATTAACAGCGAGTGGTGCAACGACATATAACTGGATTGATTTAACTTCTGGTAATTCATTAGGAAGTTCTTCAACTATTAATGTATTCCCATCTGCAAATACAAGCTATGCTTTAGTAGGTACAGATGGTAATTCATGTGTTAACTCTGATACTATTGATGTTACTGTTAATCCTGCACCAACTATTAATGCTATTACAGGCACATTATCTGTTTGTCCGGGTTCAAATGGAGTTCAATATTGGGTAGTAAATCCAAATTCTACATCAATTTACAATTGGTTTGTTACAAATGGAACTATTGCAACTGGACAAGGTAATGATACAATAAGCATTGATTGGTCAGGTACGCAAAGTCCTGCAATAATTTCTGTAATTGAAGTTACTGATTTGGGATGCCCTTCCGATTCCGTACAATTACAAGTAAATATTAACATTGTGTTAGACCCTGTTGCTCCAACAGGTGCAAGTACATTATGTGCGGACCTTGCTCAGAACATACCTTATTCAACAACTAACACACCGGGTTCAATTTATACATGGCACATACAAGGAGGTTCAATTGTTAGTGGTGATGGAACAAGTAATGTAATTGTTGATTGGAATGTAACCGGCCCGCAGGTAGTAGCATTATGGTATGATGAAAATAGTACCACTATTGATACTGTTTGTGCTGGAGTTTCAGATACATTATATGTTACCATTAACCCAACTCCTATTACGAGTGCAATCACTGGCAACAATGCTATTTGCGTAGGTGATTCAAGTACGTTTAGCGTTGTGAATACAATTGGAAGTACTTACAACTGGAGTATCACAGGAGGCACTTTAAACAACATATCTACTTCAAACACAATATCAGCTACTTTAACAACTGTACCAGGTGCAACCATTACTGTTCAGGAAACTAATTCATATGGATGTATTGGAACACCTGTAACCTATAATGTAACAGTAAATGCGCTTCCTAACGCTGATGCAGGTACGAATGATACTATTTGTAACGGAACAACTACAGTATTAAATGCTAGCGGAGGTACATCTTATACATGGACAACAAACAGCACATTAGATAACTTAACAATTTCTAATCCGGTTGCTAATCCTAGTTCAACTACAACGTATTATGTTTTAGTTACTGATGCAAATGGTTGTAAAAACTCAGATAGTGTAACAGTATTAGTTAATCAATTACCTAATGTTATAGCAAGCAGCAATGCAGCTATTTGTATAGGAGCTTCAACCACTATCACTGGATCTGGTGCAACAAACTATAGCTGGTCACCAGCAACAGGATTAGATAATAGCAATATTTCAAACCCTACAGCTAATCCAACAAGCACAACTACCTATGTTGTAATAGGAACTGATAACAACGGATGTTCTAATTCAGATAGCACTACAATTACTGTTAATCCACTTCCAACAGCAGTTGTTTCAACTGGTGGTATTATCTGTAATGGTGGAAGTATTAGCTTAACGGCAAGTGGTGGCACAAGCTATAGCTGGACACCAGCAACAGGATTAAACAATGCAACTATTGATAACCCAATTGCATCACCTACTACAACTACAACCTATACAGTAATTGTTACAGATGCTAATGGCTGTACTGATGATGATCAGGTTACAGTAGATGTAAATGACCAACCAGTTGCATCGTTTGCAATTGATAGTGCAATTACTGTAATCGGTTGTGAAGGCGTAGAAATTACCTTAATCAACAATAGTACATTCGCATTAAATTACGAATGGAACTTTGGCGATGGAACAACTTCTATCGATGCTAATCCTAATCACATTTTTGCATTTGGATCATCAAATGGAATAACATTAATTGCGTATAACAACCAATGTTCTGATACGTTAGTAACTCCATTTAGTCCTGGTCAGTTAGCTGATTATTTCAGCAACATTCCAAATATCTTCACTCCAAACAATGATGGAATCAATGATTGTTTCAATCTTGGAGCAAATACGAAGTTTGAAGATTGTAGCTCATGGGAGATTTATAATCGTTGGGGAACAAAAGTATATACAAGCAGTACAGCTCAACCATGCTGGAACGGCAAGAAAGACAATACCGGAGAAGATCAGCCAGCTGGCACATACTTCTACATCTTAAAAGCGGGCAATGCTGATTATAAAGGAACGGTAATGCTAAATCGCTAATAATTTATAACTAATTGAAACGGAGCTCAAAAAGCTCCGTTTTTTTTTAACCTTTTTTATTTGATTTCGTACAACGCTTGAATTAAAAGCAATGCCTTATGCTTTCAAAAGGATAATTACTATGGTTAAATTTAAAACGGGAACCTTCAGAAGGATAGATAAGAAAATTGAGAGTTCTTTTTTCATGGTATTGGCAGTTGCCATCCTAAGTGTATTTATTAGTTATTTCGTTATTAAAACAAATCAGGATAAAACAGCTGATTTAATCAACAAAACAAATCCAACGTTACTACAAATTAATAAGCTACAGCTTTTAGTTCACAACTCAGCATTTTATACTACTAATGCAGTTTATAATTACAAGCAACGTTTTTACTTAGATAGTTTACAGCAACTAAAGAACACCGATTATACTAAAATCAAGACGAAGATTCTTGCTCTTAATAAAGTTGATAATCCTGATTATATTGCACTGAACAATTGTATCAATCAATATGAGCGAGTCTTAAAAGCCGAGAATAATTTGCTCTATTCACTTTATGCAGCAATTGACAATGGCGATTCAGCGTATATCGCTACATCTAAAATCGAATTACAACAAACTATACTTCCTCTATCTAACCAGCTCAGCTATCAATTAAAAAAGATTTCAAGTAAGCAAGCCAGTTTATTAATTAGTATTCAAGATGAGATGTTATATAGCTACAACTGGATTTTAATCGTAGTTGTTGGCCTTTCCATCATGTTATTGGTTTTAATGTTGAATGCTGCTTTCATTATTAAGAAACAAATTGTTCGTCCAGTATTGAAAGTGCAAAGCTCATTAATACAATTAGGACGAGGAGAACTTCCGGAAATCAATATTGAAACACCAGACAATGCTATTGGTGTTATGATAAAAGAATTAAAAAAATCAATTGGAAGTTTAAGAAAAAAAGCTGCCTTTGTTGAAGAAATTGGGAAAGGAAATTTCTATCAAGAGTTCGAGCCTCTAAGTGATAAAGATGTGCAGGGGAAAGCTTTGATTGAAATGCGTAACCGACTTGCATTATCGCATGAGTCAGAAAAACTACGCAGATGGCAACATGATGGGTTAGTACAGCTAAACGAGATCATGCGAACGAGCAACAAAGATTTTGCAGACTTACTTGAAAAAATAATTGAGACAATTGTAAATCATATAAAGGTAGATCAGGCTGCAATATTTCTTTTACACAATGAAGACATGAATGATTTACACATTCAACTTGGTGCTTACTATAATTTAAATTCTAAAATTTTAAATAGTAAACGCTACGAGTTAAAATCAAGTTTGATTGGAAGAGTACTCGAGACAAAAACAACAATTGTTACAGCTAATTCCTATGATCCTTATTTTACAATTGAATATCCCGATTGCAATGAATCATCTCATTGTAATATCGTAGTTATTCCATTAATTACAAGTGGAACTGTAGTAGGTGCAATACAAGTTGCGAAGCTAGAATCATTCATTAATGAAGAGATTGAGTTGCTGGAGAAAATGGCAGAACCTATTGCTGCCAGCTTGTATAATGTAAGAGCCAACTTAAAAACTAATCAGTTATTAATTGAATCACGCAAGCAAGCTGAAGAACTAGCTTATCAGGAGCAAGAATTGAAAAAAATAAACAACGAGCTAATACAAAAGTCGGAATTACTTGAAGCCAGTGAAGAGGAATTAAAATACCAACAAGAAGAGTTAAAGAAAGTCAATTTAATATTAGAAGAAAAGGCGAAACTACTTGAAGAAAAAAACAATGCTATTGAAGAAGCGCGTAAGCATATCACAGCGAAAGCACAACAATTAGAGCAAAGCAATAAATACAAATCGGCTTTCCTTGCAAATATGAGTCATGAGTTAAGAACTCCGTTGAACAGTATCTTGATTCTTGCAAAGCTTTTATCTGAAGATAAAATAAATCATTTAAATGAAAAACAACGAGAGCATGCACAGGTAATATATAAATCGGGTAGTGATTTATTGATGCTGATTAATGATATTCTTGATCTTTCAAAAATTGAAGCGGGTAAACTTGACTTACAATTTGAGCAGCTTCCTGTTGATGAAATAATGGATGATATCAATTCATTATTTATTGAATTAGCCAATGAGAATAAAATCAATTTCAAAATTGAAACAACAATTAATTCGAAAGAGTTGATTACAACCGATCGTATACGTACTGAACAAATTCTCAAAAATCTACTATCGAATGCATTCAAATTTACACCTGCAAATGGAGAAGTAAAATTAAAATTCGACTTTGATACTAATAAACAAAATTTAATAATTCAAGTAAGTGATAGTGGGATTGGTATTCCGCTTGAAAAACAATCACTCATTTTTGATGCATTTCAGCAAGCTGATGGATCTACGAGTAGAAAATTTGGTGGTACAGGTTTAGGACTTGCCATTTGTAAGGAACTGACGATGATGATGGGTGGTAAAATTGAACTAACTAGTGAATCAGGGAAAGGCAGCTGCTTCAAAATAATATTACCACAAATAAATGTAGATGTTATTCAAAAGAAAAATAATGATTCAATAACACACCCTGAAGAATTAGAAGCAGTACCTGTAGATGAAAGTAAAAAGAATCTAGTTTTGATTGTAGAAGATGATATCGTTTTTGCAAGTGTATTAGCTGAATATTGCAGAAGATATGAACTAGAATTTATTATTGCTGAAGATGGGCAGAAAGCTGTTGAGCTTACTAGAACCTATAAGCCAACAAGTATCATATTAGATCTTATTTTACCAATCATTAATGGTTGGGAATATATTGATATCATCAAAAGTGATGAAGCATTACGAACAATTCCTATTCATGTTATATCAGCTGCAGAACAAAGCATACAAACAGAAAATTTAAATGTAGAATCGTATTATCCGAAACCAGTTGGCAAAAAAGAATTAGATACTTTATTTGAAATAATTAAGTATACAGATTATAAACATACCAATATTGCATTTATTGGAAATCCGAATGAAATTGATAATGCCATCATAAAAGGATTTACAGATTCTAATCATCTAGTAAAAATTACTTTTATCGAAGATGCCAGTCAATCAATAAAAGATAATACAATTGATTTTGTAATTGTAAGTAGTCAATATGTAATAAATCGAGCTTTTTTATCGAAACAAATCTTCGAAAACAACGAACTAAGTCATAAACCATTAGTTTACTTCAATGATTCAATTGATGAATGTATCAGAGAAATAAATACCGTTCTTAATAAAAACGAATTGCCTTTATTGAATACTATTCAAGAAAGTGACTTAGAAAATGTAGTAGTCAACGAAGATATCTTAAGATTTAAAAGTGTGTTAGTAGTTGACGATGATGTAAGAAATATTTATTCGTTAACAAGTATTTTAGAACATGAACAAATGAATATACACACTGCATTTTCAGGTGATGAAGCAATTGAAATATTAAAAAATAATACCATTGATATCGTATTAATGGATATTATGATGCCTGGTAAAAACGGATTTGACACTATGAGAGCAATTCGAGCGGAAGGTCAATTTAATGATTTGCCAATTATTGCGGTTACTGCAAAGGCAATGAAAGGCGACCAAGAGCTATGTATTGAAGCGGGAGCGAATGATTATCTAACAAAACCAATCAATACAGAATTATTAATCAGAAAAATGAAACAACAATTAAACACTATAAAAAATGAAAACGCGTAAAGAAAGTAAAATACTTATCGTACATCAGCGACCACAATTTATGCTAGCACTAGAGGCTGCACTAAAAAAACCGCACAGAATATTTTTAAACGCTACTTCGGCATTAGAAACTTTATCTATGACAAGTATCGATGATGTTGATCTTATCATATTAGATACTCAAATGGAGGATGCAGATGTCATTTCATTAACGGGCATTTTAAAATTACAAGATAAGACGAAGAATATCCCCTATATTATTTTGAATGAAACTCCATCGATAATCGAACATTACTTTAAGTCGTGGCCTGAGGGCAGCGTAGACTTTTTGGTTTATCCTATAGATGGTAGTAAAATCGAAAACTCAGTAAGTAAGTTTGAACAATCAAATTTCACTTGGAAAGTAAAAGTAAAATAACTCAAAGCCCCGACGATGTAAGTTGGGGCTTTGTTGTTTTATAGGCATTGACTACTTTTATCCAATAATGAAATGGTTACAGCCAGCTAACGCAAATTGGATTCTTACAATATCAATTACGGTATTCGTATTAATTCATTTGTTATTCATCAATCTACCTCCTTGTAGCATACATGTATGGCGACAATGCAATACGCTTTCTGTTGCACAAAACTTCTACGATGAAAGTTATAATATCCTCGAGCCGCGAGTCGACAGAAGATTTGAAGGCGATGGAATTACTGGAACTGCTTTCCCTCTTTATGAATGGATATTAGCGATAATTTACAAATTCACTGGGGTACATTATTGGGTCCATCGAGTGCTATCCTTGTTGCTTACCATAACAGCAATTATTTTTTCATTTTTATTTCTGAATAATATTGCTAGGAACAAGTTAGCTGCTTCCATCGCGAGTAGTTTATTATTGTGGACACCTGAATTATTTTATCATAGTATAAATGCGATACCTGATATTCTCGGGCTGTGTGCAGGTTTTATCAGTTTGTACTTTTATTCAAAAAAAGATTGCAATGAATTATCAATCACGTTATCGTTTTTGTTTTTAACCATTAGTGGATTAATAAAAATTCAATACTTAATGATTGGAGTATTTCATTTAGTAGAATTTATAAAATCGAAAAGCATAATAAAGAAATTAATAGGACAAGACATTTTGATTTTTATTTGTGGACTTTTTTGCGTGACAGCAGTATTTAGTTGGTATAAGTACTCGTTAGATTTAATAGAAAAATCAAACTTACGTGATATTGGTATTGAATTAAGACCAGCAGCTAATTTGTCGATTGCATTAGAGACAGTCAAGAAAAATCTAATTAGTGATTTCCCTGA